>JACRLO010000006.1 GCA_016235245.1 Nitrospirota bacterium
TATTCGTAAAGATCGATCCCTGTGCCTCAAGCACTGCCCGGCTTGCATAATTTTCCGAGGCTATAAGAACAATCTTCTGATGCTCCCTGTTCTTTTCCTTCTCTATAGCATCAAAAACTTCGGGGTCGCTGGTTTTCAGGCTTTCATTTATCATTGCTGTTTAAGGTTTCCTCTATTTTCTTGATTTTATTCAGTCGTCTCATATGCCGCTCACCTTCGAAGGCTGTGCTCAGCCATGTCCGCACGATCTCCGAAGCCAGGTCTTTGCCGATAATCCTGCCGCCAAGGACAAGGACATTGGCATCATTATGGAGCCGGCTCATTTTCGCGCTAAAAAGGTCATTACAGAGCGCTGCCCTGACATTCGGGAACTTATTCGCCACCATGGACATACCCAAGCCAGTGCCACAGATCAAAACACCCATTTCAACTTCGCCGGCAGAAACCATATGTGAGACCTTTTCACCAAAATCCGGGTAGTCCACAGATTCCGTATTGTAGGTGCCGCAGTCAACAATATCATGATTGAGCTCATTCAAAAGCTCAAGAACATTCTCTTTGAGGCCAAAGCCTGCATGGTCCGATCCGATTGCTATTTTCATTGAATTGTTATCTTATCCGAGATGGGAATTTCAAGTCAATAAAGGGTATACTCAAAAATTATCTCGTTTTATCGCCCGATATTTTGATCTTTTTTTCAGGTAAACTAGAAGCAAAACAACTGCTTGTATCTTCAGGACATGAAATGACAACAAATAAGGATACTTTTATTCCGGAAGGCTCGAAAAAACTCCTTCAGAAGGAGTTGCAGCATATGGATAAGCCGGTAACCGTGGTTGCCGTGCTGTCAGAAGAACAAAACAAATCATTTAATGAATTCTGCAGAAAGCTCCTGAAGGAACTCTCTGCCCTGTCGGACAAGATCAGGCCTGTTATTGTGACACCGGACAGTGACATTGCAAAAAAATATCATGTAACCCGGACACCTACTCTCCTGATCGAGCCTGAGCGTTACGCCATAAGGCTCACCGGCGCCCCGGCAGGAGAAGAGGCCCGCACCTTTCTGATCGCGCTTCTCATGGCCTCTACAGGCAAGACCGTTCTCTCTGATGCATCAAAAAAACGCCTTTCTGAACTGAAAGATAATCGCAATTTAAAGGTCTTTGTGAGCCCCACCTGTCCCTATTGCCCCCTTCAGGTAATTCTCGCGATCTGCGCTGCCATAGAAAGAGAAGACCTGATCAGCACCGAGATCATTGAGATCTATGAGAACAAAGACCTCGCAACAGAGTTCAACGCCTTCTCCGTTCCCCAAACATTTGTGAACGACCAACCTGTTGGCATAGGCCTGCAGCCTGAAGAGGTCTTTGTCGAGGAAGTGCTGACAGCAGCACCTATTGAGGTCAAGCCTTTTGAAGGCAGCGGCACCATAGAGAAAGATCTCGCAATCGTCGGTGCCGGTCCTGCCGGTCTGACTGCTGCCATCTACGCTGAACGGAGCGGACTGCATGCTGTTGTCATTGAAAAGGGCAATATCGGCGGTCAGGTTGCCATAACCCCCCTGGTAGAGAACTATCCCGGCTTCACCCGAATCGGCGGCAAGACACTCATGGACATGATGGCACAGCAGGCAATCCAATATACTGACATTCACCAGGGCGAAGAGGTCCTCGAACTTCAGCGAAAGGGTGATTTCTTTGAAATCAGGACAAACAGCGCAGCCTACAGCGTAAAGGCCATCCTAATTGCTGCCGGCGCAGAATCCAGAAAACTGGACGTTCCAGGAGAGAAAGAGTTTCAGGGCCGCGGCGTCAGTTACTGCGCGTCCTGTGACGGGTATTTCTTCAAGGACGGCAAGAAGGTCTTCGTTGTCGGGGGCGGCAACACAGCAGCCACAGAAGCCCTCTATTTAAAGAATATCGGCGTTGATGTCACCATTGTTCACAGGAGGGACAAACTGAGGGCAGAGAAATTCCTGCAGGACAGTCTTGCCGCAAACAATATCCCCACTATCTTCAACAGTACCGTGCATGAGATCAGGGGAGATAAGTTCGCAAAAGATGTTGTCCTTGAAAATACGATCGACGGCTCAAGGCGCATCGTTCCGATAGACGGTCTGTTCATCGCCATAGGCTATGTCCCCAATAGCGGCCTGGCCAGGAAGCTCAACATCAAGATGGATGACGAAGGCTATATTAAAATAGACAAGGCGCACAGGACCAATATTCCGGGAGTGTACGCTGCTGGTGATATTACCGGAGGATTCAAACAGATCGTCACTGCAGTGGGGCAGGGGGCGACAGCTGCATCGACGATATTTGACGATCTTACGACTCCCTCAGAAAAATGGTATTCATAGTATAATAATCTATCTTAATATATTGGAGGACTTGTAATGAAGATCGAACTTGAAGGAACACTTTTGAAAATGACCCCTGAAAATCCCAGGGAAAAAGAAGAGCTTAACCAGCTCTGGTCCATCATCATCGACTGCGTAAAGGAGAATAAAAAACTGGTTCCTGTTGGCCAGTACATCCCGGGCATGAAAGAGGTAGCTACCTTTAATATCGAGTAACTGATTCCCGGTGGATGCATCAGAAGGCAGACCACGTTCATAAACCCGGTGATTCATGGCGGGGGAGAGGTCAACCTCTTTCTGCGCCTGTCCGGGAACCGCACATAATAAGACAGGAGGGCCGCAATGGGTTACAGCATAGCACTATTGGGGGATAAGGAAGGATTCGACAAACGTCTTCTTTTCCATTCCTCTCTGGATGAGACAGAAATACGAAGCAGATTCGATGCATTCAAGGCAACATGCTCTGGCGTAGCCAGGGAACATCTTCCTTTCCGTTGCCCTGTAAAAAAAGTCGAGGGGGAAGGAGTGTTCGAACTCGTTCTCGACGAGCGCAACCTCAGCTATAATTTTGACACACTCATGCAGTTTCTGGCGGAGCTCGTCACGGCAGGGAAAATAAAGGCAGCAAAGGTGATGGACGGAGGAAGATTCGGGGCAAGCGCCTATGTGGTCACTCCGGGCATCTCGATGAAATTTGACTTTTTCCCTGCTAACGACATGATGACCAGAATTCAGAATGGCCAGCTTGCCTTCATGGATGCAATGAAGAACAGCAGCGGCATCACAGTCCGGCAGTATCTTGAGAAATTGAACGATTAAGTGGGCAATATATTCGCAGACAGAATCTCTGATGTGCCGAGGTCCTTTATCAGGGAAATCCTGAAACTGGCTGTGGACGAGTCTGTCATTTCTTTTGCCGGCGGCCTGCCAAACCGCGATCTGTTTCCTCTTGAAGAAATAAAGAAAGCAACAAACAAGCTCCTGGAAGCCTCAGGCAAGGACGTTCTGCAGTACAGTTCTTCTGAGGGTTTTATCGAACTGAGAGAGTGGATCGCAGACCGGTACCGGTCAAAACAGATCCATGTTCATCCTGATCATATCCTCATCACCTCAGGTTCGCAGCAGGGCATGGACCTCCTCGGCAAGACACTCCTGAACGACGGGGACAATGTCATTATTGAAGAACCCGGGTACCTCGGCGCGATCCAGGCATTTTCGATCTACAAATCAACCTTTCACCCGGTGCCGGTGAATGAAGAAGGAATAGAGCTCGATCCATTTCATGAGATTGTATCGAACCATTATGTAAAAATGTTCTACTGCGTGCCGAACTTTCAGAACCCTTCAGGCATAAGCTATTCTGAAGAGAATCGAAAAGGTGTCACGCATATACTCAAGGGCAAACGGACGATCCTTGTTGAAGATGACCCTTATGGAGAACTGCGTTTCCTCGGGAAAGAGAAACCATCGTTCTATCAGCTCATGCCCGAAAATACGGTGCTCCTCGGCTCATTTTCGAAGACGGTGGTCCCGTCCTTCCGCATAGGATGGATCGTTGCAAACAATGAGATCATGGAAAAACTGGTGATCGCCAAGCAGGCCTCTGACCTGCATACCAACTATTTTGGTCAGCGGATCATTCACCAGTATCTGAAGGACAATGATATAGACGAACATATCAGCAGGATCAGGCATGCGTATGGAAAGCAGAGGGACGCCATGGTAGGGGCGATACAGGAATATTTTCCGGCTGAGATCGCCTATACCCATCCGGAGGGAGGCATGTTCCTCTGGGTCACGCTTCCCCTGGGCATGTCTGCGATGCAGGTCTTCAAAGAAGCGGTCAGACAGAAGGTGGCCTTTGTACCGGGAGATCCCTTTTATGTAAACAGGAAGGACGTCACCACCCTCCGCCTCAACTACTCAAGCGTTGATGAGGAGACGATCAGGATTGGCATCAACCGCCTCGGCAATGTGCTGAAGACCATGATCGCTGCAAAGTAGATCGTTGCATTAATGAGAGCGAAAACAACAAATCTGCAAACACGTCTTTACCTCATCAGCGGCATCATCCTGCTCGTTGGTCTGAGCAGTTCCCTATGGATCTATCTGACTGCCGGAAATGATTCGCAGAGCGTTTTAGGCTATGAAATCGTGGGCGGGAATGCCTATCTCGTTACACCGGAAAATTCCAAAAAGTATGTACATGATTTAAAGCTCATGGGCGGGAATGCGGCTGTGTTTGCAGATGAAATCAGTCGCTGGTTTATCGGGTTGTGGCACGGCGAAGCGCTCGCAGTCACAGTAGCCTGCATTGCCGTCTTCATATCCCTTGGATGTTTCTTTGCGGCCAGGACCTCGCCACCCGGACAAGAACCTGATGCCCCGGCTGAACACAAACCGGTTGAGAACAAATAATCATAGTCTTAAAGATTATTTTTTGTTCTTCCTGAACTCAACATCATTAGAATACCCCAGAACCGCCTCATGTCCTTCCCCTGCTCCCACCCCCTAAGGCTCGTGCCATAGGAATTCGATAGAATAAATGCCGCTATCGATCCTGAGCGTCAAGATCTGATTATGGGCTTGTCACCTTACGGGAACTTGACGTTGACGGTGTAGGGCTTAACTGCTACGGTTAGACATAAGCAAGCGCTCCCCACAAAATAAGCTTTTCGACAGGAGGAGACGAAAGGCAGCCTGATTTTAGGGAAAATGAACAGCACTATGGAGGTGCACTATGGATGTTGACAGTGGATTAAACCGAAGGGATTTTCTGAAGTACGCAGCAGCGACAGGAGTTCTGGTTGCTGCCGGCGAGGCATTGAACCCCGGCGCAATGGCAGAGGCTGCCACAGGTTTCACCGAAGTAGATAAATTGACAATCTGGATCCTGGCAGACAACTATTATGACACGAATGAGCCGGAGAGCAACAATATCACAAAGCGCTACCGCTCAGTGGCTGGGAAATCGATGAGCGCGCAACACGGCCTTTCCTATTATATCGAGACGGTTGTCGGCGGGAAGACAAGCTCCTGTATGTTCGATTTCGGACTTGACCCCGCAAGCGTGCTGAACAATATTGCATTGCTGGGGCTTGATATTGGAAAGACAAACGCCTTCAGCCTGAGCCACGGCCATTACGACCACTATACAGGCGCGATCAGTATCCTCAAGCAGAACCAGTCCAAGATTGCTGCGGGAACGCCATTTTATGTGGGCGAGGAGGCCTTTGCCCGGAGATACACGCTGCGCCCCGGAGCAACAGAACCTACAGACATCGGGCAGCTGAGCAAAGAAGATCTCGAAGCCCTGGGAGTAAAGGTTGTGGAGACAAAAACCCCGACTCAAATCATTCCCGGCGCATACGTCAGCGGAAAAATAGAGAGGATCACGAGCTATGAGAAAGTGCCTGCGTCTCAGCAAGTGAAGCGCGGCGACAAGATCGAATCCGATATTTTTCCGGGTGAGCAGGCTGTTTTCTTTAACGTAAAGGGGAAAGGCCTGGTCGTTCTTTCCGGGTGTTCGCATTGCGGAATCGTTAACACAGTCAAACATGCGCAGAAGGTCTCCGCAACGGAGAAGGTACACGCGATAATGGGAGGGTTCCATCTTATTGTTGCGAAACCTGAACTTATTCAGAGCACTGTTGCGGATATCAAGGCAATGAAGCCCGACCATATCGTGGGGACCCACTGTACAGGGTTCAGGGCGATGATGGCTTTGAGCAAAGAAATGCCCGACGCTTTCACCATCAATACCTCGGGAACAAAATATACCTTTGGTGCATAGGCGTTAGGCCATAACAGACAGGGGGAAGTGACATTTCACTTCCCCCTGTGAAGTACTCTTCTTTTACGATCTTTCCCTTGCCATTTCATGGATCTTCTTCACCCTTTCGACAACCGGAGGATGAGAATAGTAAAATGCAGCGTATAACGGATGGGGATGGAGATTCGAGAGATTGTCCTTCGAGAGTTTGATCAGAGATGTGGCAAGAGCATCCGGCTTTGGCGCAATCTCAACTGCAAACCTGTCAGCCTCGCGCTCATGTTTACGGGAAAACGCGCTAAATAATGGCGTAAAGGGAAAAGAGACAATACTAAAGACAAAGCTAAGGATCACCAGTTCAGCAAAAAAAGTGTTCCCTTTGATGCCGAATATCTCCGCAAGAATACCTGCCTTAAGAACCCTGAAGGCAATATACGCACCAGCCAAGGAAAGCGTTTCGAAGACAACAAGCATCTTCAGCACATGCTTTTTCTTCCAGTGTCCCCCTTCATGGGCCAGCACTGCAAGGACCTCGTCCTCATCCATCTTGTTCAGGAGCGTGTCGTACAAAACGATCCTTTTTGTCTTGCCGATGCCGGTGAAATACGCGTTCGTGTGATGGCTGCGCTTTGAGGCATCGATCTTAAAGACGCGGCTGATCCTGATGCCGGTCTTCTGCATCATCGCCTTTATCCTCTCCTCGAGGGTATCGCCCTCAAGCGGGGTGAATTTATTGAAGAGCGGTTCGATCACATACGGAGAGATATACATCATGAATATGCTGAAGACAAAAAAGAAGGACCAGACATAAAGCCACCAGAGCTCAGGGCTCTTCTGTATGATCCAGAGCCCGCAGACCAGAACAATGCCCATAAGCACGGTCGAGATGAGCGTTGACTTGATAAGGTCCGTGATCCAAAGCTTCACGGTCATGGTGTTAAAGCCGTATCTGTTCTCTATTTTAAACGTGTTGTACAGGCTGAAGGGGATCGAGAGCAGGGAGCCGGCATAACTCAGAATCAGAAAAAAGAGTATGCCCTGGATAATGAAGAAAGCGGAAAGAGAGGATATCCATGAGGAGTACAGCGCAAGCAGACCTCCATAGATAAAGACAAGGGTGATGATGTTGCTGATCACGGATTCGACAAGGCCGATGGTGTTATGCTCGATCGTGTACGCATGGGACTTCTTCAACAGCGCCTCGTCAATATATCCCTCAAAACCGGGGGGTATCGCAAGGCCTTTCTCTTTCATATATCTGATATTGATATAGTCAAGCCAATAGTCCGCAGACTGGATCAGGACATAGGCAGCAAGAATGAGATACGCGGTTGTCTGCATGGGAACTATTATACCAGTCTGCTGGCAGTAATAGAGCGGGGCTAGATCTTCAGCACCCGGCTGAGAAAGGTCTTTGTGCGTTCTGCTTTCGGATTGGCAAAGATCTCTTCAGGTGCGCCGATCTCAACGATCTCGCCCTTATCAAATACCACGATCCTGTCAGCGACCTCGCGTGCAAAACCCATTTCATGCGTTGCAATGATCGTTGTCATGCCCTCGTTCACCAGACCCTTTATGACCCCAAGCACTTCGCCGACCATTTCAGGGTCAAGGGAGGATGTAGGCTCATCAAATAGCATTGCCTCTGGCTTCATCGCAAGGGCCCTCGCAATTGCAACCCGCTGCTGTTCACCACCCGAGAGCTGATCAGGATAGCTGTTTATCTTTGATTCAAGATTTATTCTCCGCAGAAGCGATACTGCCTGCTCAGTGGCCGCTTCTTTGTTCACACTGAGAACGCTCATGGGAGCCTCGATAATATTTTCAAGCACAGTCATATGAGGGAAAAGATTGAACTGCTGAAAAACCATGCCGACCTTGAGCCGTATCCGGCGTATTGCCTCAAGGTCTTCCCTGGAAGGCCTCACCCTGTTGATCGAATGCAGCTCAAGGGAATCGACCAGGATCTCGCCCTTCTCGAAATATTCGAGGCCATTGATACATCTCAGGAACGTGCTCTTGCCGCTGCCTGAGGGGCCGATACAGACAACCACCTCACCCTTGTTGATCTCAAGGTTAATACCCCTGAAGAGCTGTTGCTCGCCAAAGGCCTTATGCAGATCCCTGACCGTGATCATCTGCGTTTCCCCTTCAGCTTCTCTTCAAGACTGCGCGCAAAAAGGGAAAGCGGATAGCTCATCGCAAAATAAAGGACGGCAACGATCAACCCGAGTTCAAAGAATCTTAGGGTCGATGCAGCAAGTATGGTATAGGTCTTCGTGAGCTCGACCATCGCAATGATAGAGACCAAAGAAGAGTCTTTAAAAAGCGCAATAAAATCGTTCGTCACACCCGGCAGTGCTATCCTGAAGGCCTGGGGCAGTATGACCCTCTGCAAGGCCATGCCCTGCGTCATGCCGAGCGACAGCGCTGCCTCCATCTGTCCTTTTGGAATTGCACTGATACCTGCCCTGTACAGCTCCGCCTCATATGCGGCATAGTTCATGCCGAGCCCAAGGAATGCGGCAGCAAAAGGACTGAGGGAAATGCCGATATTCGGCAACCCGTAATAGAGGATATACAGCTGGATAAGGAGCGGCGTTCCGCGATAGACCTCAATATACGCAGTAGCGAGATTGCTGAAGGGCGGCCTGCTGTACAGTCTCACAACCGTCAGCAGAAGCCCAAGGCATATCGCCAGTGCCATGGCTGTTGCCGAGATGAAAATCGTAAGACCGGCTCCCTTCAGAAGCATGGGGAAGAAGGTATGGACCGGTGCCTTCTTGCTCTCCTCAAGTCCGCTGCTGCCTGATGAATCCTGCAGGTTCTTATACAGTTTTTCCTGCGTCGCGTTCCAGAGGTCCCACTTTTCGTATATCTTTTTAAGTTCACCAGATGTGAGGAGTTTTGCGAGGATATCATTGATGGCCTTCTGGAGATCAGCATCGCCCTTGCGCACGGCAATGGCATAAAACCCCTCGCCCATTGGCGCTCCGGCATATTTCAGTTTCGGATTCGGCTTGCCATAGTACGCAGCGATCGGAAGGTCAAGAAGCACCGCATCGATCCTGCCGATCGCAAGGTCCTCGTACGGCTCGACCTGACCGGGATAGATCTTTACGTCAACGCTGCCGATCTTTGTCAGGATATCCTGCGCAACCGTGCCTGAAAGGGTCCCGACCTTCCTGCCCTTCAGATCATCCATGGTCTGGATGGCTGTCTCTTCCTTTCTGACAACGAGCTGCTCAGTATAGATATAGTAGGGGACCGAGAAGAGCACTTCCTGCTCTCTCTGGGGCGTGATCTCGATGCCGTTCATCGCAATATCATAATCGCCCCTCTGCAGACCGGGGACAAGACTGTCCCATGCATTCTGGGACTGCTTTGCCTTTACGCCCAACTCACGGGCAATGGCATCGGCAATATCGACCTCAAATCCGATCAGTTTTGAAGGGTCCCTGGGGTCAGGGAAGATATAAGGAGCGCCGCCTTCTGCATCAGAGCCCCAGAGCAGGTACCCGCGCTTTTTTATCTCATCGAGAGCAGCCGGCTTTGACTGGGACGGCACAGCCCAATAAAGCAGCAGCCCAAGACCCAGGAGCAAAGATAGTATTCTGATATAACTCCTCACATTCATCCTCTCCGGATAAGGTATATCAAAGGCTCCTGATGGGTCAAGACTCAATAAAACGGATCTGACTTCAAGCTGACGAGTGTCGCACCCCATGAGCCTGCAGTTTCGTCAGCGAGCTTAAATGATGCGACCAATGGCATTCTTTTTAGTATGGCATGCACGGTTTCACGCAGCGCACCAGTGCCCTTGCCGTGTATGACCCGCACCTCAAAGATTCCCTTCATCCAGCATTCATGCAGGTAGTCAGGAAGCAGGTCTTTTACCTCACCAGGATGAAATGAGTGGAGATCAAGAACTCCGGAGATCGGGATCTCAACGGGTCCAAACTCTGCGATATTTTCTTCTTCCATGAAGACTATTTCTCAAAGAGCTTCTTGTACTGCCCGTAGCCTTCTTTTTCAAGATCTTCCTTTGGGATAAAGCGGAGAGCAGCCGAGTTCATGCAATATCTGAGGCCGGTCGGTTTGGGGCCGTCGTTAAAAACATGGCCGAGATGCGAATCACCCTGTTTGGACCTCACCTCTGTCCGTGTCGTAAACCAGCTTCTATCCGTCTTCTCAACGATATTCGATGGATCAAGTGGCCGGGTAAAGCTGGGCCAGCCGGTCCCTGAATCATACTTGTCAATTGAGCTGAAAAGCGGCTCGCCCGAGACAATATCAACATAGATGCCCACTCTTTTGTTGTTTGCATATTCGTTATTGAAAGCTGGTTCCGTTCCTTCCTCCTGAGTCACCTTGTACTGCATCGGGGTCAGCTTTTTTTTCAATTCCTCTTTTGATGGCTTCACAAAGGTTTTCACTTGCTGCGTCGCTGTCGGTATCTCAGCCTTTCCCTTCCATGTCTTTTCAAGAAACTGGTCTCTCCCAGAATTATAACGGTAGAATTTATATTTGATGGCGCTCTTCTTATAATAGTCCTGATGATATTCCTCTGCACGATAAAATGTTGTCGCAGGCAGGATCTCCGTAACAATGGGCTTGCTGAATATGCCTGATCTGGCAAGTTTTTGTTTTGATGCTTCTGCTATCTTTCTCTGCTCGTCCGTATGATAGAAGATCGCAGACCGATATTGGCCGCCTCTGTCTACAAACTGACCGGCGGGGTCTGTCGGATCAATATTCCTCCAGAAAACCTCAAGGATCTTTTCATACGCCACGACCGAAGGATCATAGGTTACCTCAATCGATTCCAGATGGCCGGTCTTGCCCGAAGATACCTCTTCATAGGTGGGGCTTTTCTTATGCCCCCCGGTATAGCCCGAGACAACATCTTTGACTCCCGAGAGTTTTTCAAATGGCGGTTCCATACACCAGAAACAGCCTCCGGCCAAAGTCGCTTTTTCCAGGGTTATTGCAGTAGTCTTGTTTGTCTCGGCACTTGTCATGATAACGCTCCCGGCCAGCAATAGTAGTAACATTGATATCGTTGCAGTTGCTTTCATGGCTTCATCATATCCCTTCATAATGAAGAAAATATGAAAGATCGGTGATCTTCCGTTTTTATATCTCCCGCCCGATTGCGGATATCCATATGTTCATTATACCTCGATTTCTAACGACCATCGCTTCACTTGAGCATTATTCTCTGCCTGATACGATTGAATACGGATACACCGCAAGGCGTGAATACGGGGAAATGGATAAGAGCAGCTTCATCTCCAAGGCTCTGTTGTCCGATTATTGCCCTGCTCTCCATGAATGATGATCAGGCTTCTCAAGTCGGTCTATCATTGCCGCAGAGACTGCTCACCATATTTCATCTATGCTAATTATTTTTTTGCAGACGCGCCATCTGCTGGTCAGCCAAAGGCTTCTTACAGTATAATGAACCAATACCATTTTTGCAGGAGGTATCTGACATGGGGGTTAGACCGCTTCATGATTGGGTCCTAATCAAAAGAAGTGACCCGGAGGAAAAGACCAGCGGCGGCATCATCATTCCTGATGCTGCCAGGAGCAAACCGACTGAAGGCATTATTGAAGCCATCGGTACCGGAAAATTCGAAAAGAAAAAGGGCGAGAAGGAAAAAAAGTTTGTCCCTACCGTGCTGAAGCCAGGTCAGCGCGTCATGTTCATTGATTACATGGCAAAAGAGATCGTAGTCGACGGCCAGGATATTACACTTATCCAGGAGGACAATATCCTCGGCGTTCTCGAAAGTTTTGGTCCTCTCTCAGTCAAGAAACCATTTCATGTTGAAATCAAAAAAGAGCACCCGCCTATGGTCCAGGCTGAAAAAACCAAGGCAGAGCCGAAGAAACCATTCGAGGCTGAAGTAACGTTCAGAAAGGCAGCAACAACAGGCAAGACAAAAAAACAGGTTAAGGCAGACGTTAAAACTAACACAAAAAAATCAGCCACAAAAGGAAAGGAAAAACCGATGAAGAAAACTGTAAAGAAAGCTGCTCCAAAGAAGGCTGTCGCAAAGAAAGCTGTTGTCAAGAAGGCTGCTCCGGCAAAGAAAGCTGCTCCAAAGAAGGCCGTCGTAAAAAAAGCTGTTGTCAAAAAGGCCGCTCCGGCAAAGAAAGCTGCTCCAAAGAAGGCCGTCGTAAAAAAAGCTGTTGTCAAAAAGGCCGCTCCGGCAAAGAAGACTGTCGCAAAGAAGAAATAGCACTGCTATCAGACAAGAGCTTGAAGAGGGGCAGCAGGGCACCCTGCTGCCCCTCTTCAAGTCAGTTCATGGCAGCCGTTTCCAATTCTTCAATTCTCTCTCTCTTTTCCTCATTACCTGCACTATCCCTATAGACGAGTTCATCCGTTTCCAGATCATATTCAGGGATTTTCGGATCTGCCCAATAGTTCAGAAAATACTGGTAGAAGATGCTATAAAGGCTTCCGGGATTCTGGTTATGAACAAAGACATATT
Source organism: Nitrospirota bacterium (assembly GCA_016235245.1). Taxonomy (NCBI): domain Bacteria; kingdom Pseudomonadati; phylum Nitrospirota; species Nitrospirota bacterium. The sequence continues at coordinate 12,635 of JACRLO010000006.1, forward strand.
CAGGCATACCTTGCACATCAAGTCCCGTGTGGTAATGGTTCACCCATAGGTAGTCCCCTGACAACGCCATCTTCAAAAACGGTACATCACAGTAAAGTTTGAGCCTGATATCTTTCTGCACTGCCTTCAGTTCCTTCAGTAAACCGATGCTGCTTCTGATCTGCTCTCTGAACTTTTCAAGGGTAATTTCAGGGTTAAGGATGCTCTTTACGCGCGTGACCGCTCCCTCCCCTGCGGGGTTGAGGAGCATGATCTTTGCTTTTCGACAGTTCTTTATGACCGCATGAAGATCTCCCCGTGGATCCGTAAAGGTCCTGAAGCCGGTCGATCCGATGACCATGATATCCCGTGCTATGCCCTGAGTCTCCTTCAGTTTTCTGCTGTTCCTGCGCGCAAAGATCCCCCTCGAAGAGGCGAAAACAAGGCCTGCATTGCGTGCAATACGCGCAAGCCGCCTGTCCCGCCAGACCCAGCCGGTATAATTGAAGAAGAGGATCAGCAGCACCGCGAGGACTATTTCGGCAAGCAGAAGGAATATTTTTTCATCCCCGATGATCTGCCAATATGCATGAAATTGACGTGAGAGGAAACTTACTGTATAGGGCAGGGAAAGTGCGATGCCAGCGCTGCTGATAATGATCGCTACATGATAAAGTATATGCGCCGGGACTTTTATAAATTCTTTGATACTTCGTGCATTAAACATGAAGACCTCCCTTTGAGTTTTTATTCTTGCGGTGAGCACGGAAAACCGGCCATTGATGCGGTCGTTATGCAGTGTATTTGTGATGAAATAATACCACAGGCAATGGCAGAGAAAAATTAAGTTGCGTTCATCTTCGCTGCAGATACGTTATGCGGCACGGACCGGCTATTTAAGCACTTCGGGCTCCCCCTCAATCGGGAAGCCCTCTTTTTTCATTGCCGCCTTTATCTTATCCAGATTGACCTTCTCATCGTCGAAAATAATAGTCATGGCAGCACTCACCATATCTTCATCCACAAAGGATATGCCGGGGATGGATTTGGCAGCATCACTGGCTGCCATGGCTGAAGAAGCTCAGGTTATCCCTGGCACCTTGGCCTTAATCTTCTGGTCTGCTGCAGAAGATATCGAAACAAGGACAACGATCAGCATAGACGCAAACAGTCTGAGTAAAATATTTTTTCTCGCTCTCGTCATATGGTTATTCCTTCACGCTTTTTGCAGCTTTTCCAAGGCTTCTTTGGCCGTATGCGCTACAATGAGGTCCGGGTCGGAGACCGCATTTTCAAGAGCCTTCTCTGCGGTCTCTCCACCGATCTGACCAAGACTTCTGGCAACATTCTTACGCACCATATAGGAAGGATCGCTCAGTGCTGCAACGAGTTCGTCAACAGCCCCATATGCACGGAGAATTCCCAATGTCTTTGCAACGCTTTTGCGCACCCATTCTTCAGGGTCCTTGAGCAGCGGCTTAATCTCAGGGACTGCTTCGGAAGCGCCGATCATGCCAAGCGCAAATGCCGCGTTATTCCTGACCGCTGCGTTGCCGTCGCGGAGCGCTTCGACAAGCGGTTTTGCCGCCCTTCTGTCCTTTGTCTTTCCCAGGGCTTCAGCTGCCTTTGCACGTTCCAGGCCGGATCCTTTTTTGAGAGAGGAAATGAGTTCATTCATATTCATTGACATCTCGCTTGCGCGTATTTGCGCTTTTCCTTTTTAAACTGCCCATTTAATCAGGCCGGGCACAAAGGGGTTCTCAAGGAGATCGTTTTTCGGCAAGATCCTTATCGAAAACCCCTGCATGCCGCTTAGCGTACAATTAATACAGCCGGAGAACTCGTATTTCCCGTCGCCCAGCTTCCTGATATCTTTAAGGCTGTCTGAGACTCCGTCAGTGATCATGCCGGTGTTATTGACAAGCCCATGAAAGACCTGCACATCAACATGATCAGGGGCAATTTCTCCGAGGTTTACGGTTGCAAGCACCGTTAGGCAATTTCCGATCATCACCTTTTCTTCGGCATCCGAACGTATGTCCTCGATCTTGATTTTCGACCATTTCCCGGCTATGTTGTCCTTGAACCCGGCAAGTGCCTTTGCATTCTCAAAGTTATTTTCTGTGATTAGTCCGAAGCGGCTCTCTGCCCTGTTGTAACATTTCTCGGTGTACTCAATAACCATTCTATTGGTATTAAAAACAGGGTAAAGACTCCTGATCGATTCCTTCATATAATGTATCCACCCGCGCGGCAATTTATCTGTTCTGGTATAGAAAAGCGGGATGACCTCCTTTTCAAGGAGGTCATAGATGGCATTGGCCTCAATATCATACTGGTAGTTGATATCAGAGTATTCATCGACCTTGCCGATCGCCCAACCGATGCCCGGCTTGAACGCTTCATCCCACCAGCCGTCAAGAATACTCATATTCAGGACTCCATTGACTGCGGCCTTCATACCGCTGGTGCCTGACGCCTCATAGAGCCTGCGCGGCGTGTTGAGCCAGACATCAACGCCCTGCACGAGATAGCGAGCAATCGCAATGTCGTAGTCCTCGAGAAACACAATGCGCTTTCTGAACTCCTCCCGCTGGGACAGATGTACAAGCTCACGGATAAGTTCCTTGCCTGGAGTGTCCTTGGGATGTGCCTTGCCGGAAAAGATGATCTGCACGGGCGTGTTCTCATTATTTAATATACGGGCAAGTCTGTCGGGGTGGCGCAGTATAAGGTCAGCTCTTTTATAGGTGGCAAATCTTCTGGCAAACCCGATGGTAAGTATCTCCGGATCGAGGACCTCTTCGGCCGTCTTGATCTCGGTGATCGGTGCGCCGCGTCTGATGAGCTGCTTTTTCAACTTCTTCCGTGCAAAAGATACCAGTCTCTCCCTTCTTCTCTCATGAGTCCTCCAGAGTTCCTCGTCCGGTATCTCATCAACATGCTCCTTTTTGTTCATGTTCTGAGGCTCCTGGATCCAATGCTCTCCCATATACCGATAGTACAGCGACTCAACATCATGAGATATCCAGGATCTGTGGTGAATGCCATTCGTGATCGATGTAATCGGAATCTCTTCCTGGGGTAATCCCGGCCATATATATCTGAAGATATTCCTTGAGACATGTCCATGGAGTTTACTTACGCCGTTGGACCGCTCAGAAAGATGGAATGCCAGCGCTGCCATCGAAAAGCCGTTATGCCGGTTATCGTAACTGTCTGAACCCAGGGCCAGGAAATCATCCCAGCTGATGCCCAGTTCCTTCGCATAGTCGAAGAAATATTTTTTCATAAGGTCCGAAGGGAACACATCGATGCCGGCCGGCACAGGTGTATGAGTGGTAAATACGCCACCGGCCCGCACAACCTCTATTGCCTGCTTAAAGGACATCTTCTGTTCCTGCATCAGAGTCCTGATGCGCTCGAGTCCCAGAAAAGCTGAATGACCCTCATTCATATGACAGACTGCCGGCATTATGCCAAGCTGTTTGAGCATCCGGATGCCGCCGATACCAAGCACCATCTCCTGCTGGATCCTCTTTTCGTTGTCGCCTCCATACAGCTCGTCAGTGATGTCATGATCCGGTCCTATATTCAGCGGGATGTTGGTATCGAGAAGAAAAAGCCTTACACGGCCCACATTCACAAGCCATGCTTTTGCATACACCTTTCTGCCTGAGAGGTCAATGGATACGACGAGATTATTGCCAGCCTGATCTTTCACCTCTTCGACAGCCATATTGTAGAAATCATTGATCGGATAGCTTTCAGCCTGCCAACCGTCATAGTTCAGGTGCTGTCTGAAATATCCGCACTGATACAGGAGTCCGACACCGATGAGGGGAATGCCGAGATCAGATGCCGATTTCAGGTGATCACCAGCAAGGATCCCGAGTCCGCCAGAATAGATCGGCAACGCCTCTGTAATGCCAAACTCAAGCGAGAAGTAAGAAATAATCGCATCCTTTTTCCCAAAATGTCTGTCATACCATTTTGGCTCCAGCATGTACCGCTCAAATTTTTCCGTTACTCTGCGATAATGGGCAAGGAATCCATCATCTTTCGACAGCTCATCGAGCCGCTCCTGACTTATCATGCCGAGGATCTTGACCGGGTTGTGGTCAGCTTCCTCCCATAGGTCATGATCCATTCTCCTGATCAGAGCCACTGCCTCATAATCCCAGCTCCAGTTGAGATTGTAGGCAAGCGTTCTCAGCTTCTCAATACTCTCAGGAATCTTTGGAATGACTCGGAAGGTCGTTACGGGTATCATAAGTCTCCTTATATTCGTCTATGGGCATTACAGAACGTATCATCATTCATAACAGAGCGCTGTCTTCCCGGATTCATCCGTTTGCGCTTGGCACATCAGCTTCTATTTTCCCTATTTTACCAATAAATTCAAGATGTTTTTTCTGTATCACTGGCAATATTTGCAGCTCTTTGCTATAGACCTGAAACGCATGACCGTAGGCCCAGCTTTCGTATTGACAAGTTAATGAGTATCGAATAAACTTAACTTATATTCACAATTTTAGGTTGGAGGTTATTTATGGTTATCAAGATGCTGCGATTATCTGTTGTGTCTTTAGTAGCGGCAATAGTTCTTTTTGGAACTGCCGGGCTGTCACTTGCAGAAAAGCCTACCGTTTTGGCTCCATGCAAGCAGTGTCATCAGTCCGAAAAAGACCTGGTAAGGGGCACGCTGGTATCGGTTTCAGAGAAGTTCAAGACCATTAATGTTCAGGTGGGCCAGAAGCTCGTATGGATCATTAAATATGGCGAAGACCTGAAGATCACCGGCGCCGACAAACTCTCATCAATCTCCAAGGATAAAGAGATTGGCATCAAGTTCACCGGAGATGAGAAGAAACCTTACGCAGTAAGCCTCTCGGTAAAGCCGCCGGCAAAGGTAGCCCCGGAAAAGCTTGTGCCTGCTGATGAACTGTCAAAACTCGTCGCAATGGGTCCTGAAAAAGGCGGCTATATGCTCATTGATTCTAGGCCGAAACCAAGGTTCAATGAGGGCCATATCCCCCATGCAATATCACTCGACAATACGAAATTCAATGAACTGAAAGACAAATTACTGCCAAAAGAGAAGGACATACTCATTATCTTCTACTGCGGCGGCGTTACCTGAAGATTGAGCCCAGAGTCTGCCCGTCGGGCAGAAGCAGCAGGCTATACCAAAGTAAAGGTTTTTCATGACGGCATGCCTGCATGGAAAAAGGCAGGAAATCTTTTAGTCTCAGAACCTTCAGCGCTTAAAGAGCTTTTGGATAAGGACATTGCTCATGTACTTATCGACCTTCGGGATGCAAGGGAAGCCCAGAATGGCTATATCCCGGGGGCAGTCTCGATTGTTCCTAAAGATCTGGCAGCAGCAAAAGATAAGTTCCCGGCTGACAAGTCGGCACCGATTATCCTCTATGCAGACAAACTTGACGAAGAAGCCTTCAGGACAGTCAGGGCATGGGGATTCGGTAATACTTCGCTGTTAAACGGCGGCATTGCTGCCTGGATAAAGGATGACGGCAAGACAGAAACAGGCAAGCTCGCTTCAACCATATCGTATCTTCCCAAGCCCCGTCCGGGTGAAATTGCAATTGAAGAATTTAAGGCGATTGCAGAACAAGGCTCTCATGATAAGCTTATTCTTGATGTCAGGGAATCTGATGAGGCGATGAACGGCATGATACTGGGAGCGGTCAATATACCGGAGAGCACCATTAAGGGCAGGCTTCAGGAACTGCCAAAGGATTCAATAGCTCATTTGCCAACGAAAAACTCTTTTCTGTTCTTCCGGAATTGCTCAGAATATCCCTGGAAGCGGGCCTGGCAATCCTCGATGTCTATAATTCCGACTTTGCGGTCGAACAAAAGGACGACAAAAGTCCTCTTACTCTGGCCGATAAGCGTTCGCACATGATCATCGCTGGTCGGCTTGCCGCCCTCCGTGACTGGCCGCTTCCCCTGCTGAGCGAAGAGGGAAGGAACATCGCTTATGATGAGAGGAAAAACTGGGATAGCTTCTGGCTTGTCGATCCTCTTGATGGTACAAAGGAATTTGTCAAACGCAATGGCGAATTCACCGTGAACATTGCATTGATTCAAAACGGATTACCTTTGCTCGGGGTAATATACATACCGGTGAAGAATATTTTCTATTACGCTGCTCAGGGGCTGGGTTCATACAAGCTCGAATCATGCGATGCTGAAATCCCGGCATCGATTGAAGGTCTGCTGAAAATATCTTTCCGCCTTCCCCTTGCCTCTCAATCTGCAGGCCACGCGTCGCCCCGATCACGTACCACTGTCATCGGCAGCCGTTCTCATATGTCGATTGAAACCGAGCAGTTCATAACCGATCTGAAGACCGGATATAATGAGGTAGTTTTTCTGGCCGCAGGGAGTTCACTGAAGTTCTGTCTCATCGCCGAAGGCAAGGCAGACGTGTATCCGCGGTTTGGCCCTACCATGGAATGGGACACTGCGGCAGGACAGGCAATTGTGGAACAGGCAGGCGGCAGGGTACTCAGGGCAGGCTCGCAGGAGCTTCTGTCCTACAATAAAGAAAATCTTCTCAATCCAAGCTTTATCGTCCAACGAAGACCGTAAGAGCCTTTCCCTCACTACCTCTGGCCTTACTGCGCGTTAGCAGAGGCCTGCTTTCGAACTATTCCTGATGATCAGGAGCCGGTGTCTTTATGACGGGGCCTTTTACCTGCCTGGAGCACCTTTTTCCTGAGTCTTATGGACTGAGGCGTTATCTCAACAAGCTCGTCTTCCTTGAGGAATTCTATCGCCTGCTCAAGGCTCATATGTTTCTGCGGTATAAGCTGAAGAGCCTCATCCGCTCCGGATGCCCGCATATTCGTCATCTTCTTTTCCTTGATAACGTTTACGTCAAGGTCATTGTCCCGGGAATTCTCGCCGATGATCATGCCTTCATATACCGGGATATTTTCCTGGACGAAAAGCGTGCCACGGGGCTGGAGATGGAAAAGAGCGTAGGTGGTTGTCTTGCCTGACCTGTCTGAAACAAGAGCGCCTGTCGTACGCTTTGATATGGGCCCCTGCCAGGGCTCGTAACCATCAAAGAGGTGGTTCAGAAGGCCTGTGCCGCGCGTGTCCGTCAGAAACTGGGAACGGAACCCGATAAGGCCGCGCGAAGGTATCCTGAACTCAACTCTGACTCTTCCATGGCCGTTATTCTGCATCTTCTGCATCCTTCCCCTACGCATGCCTGCCTGCTGGGTAACAACGCCGACATATTCCTCGGGCACATCTATCACCAGCATTTCCATCGGCTCATGCACTTTTCCGGCGATCTCTTTTGTGATGGTCTCTGGCATGGAAACGGAAAGCTCATACCCTTCCCTCCTCATCATCTCGATCAGAATCGCAAGCTGAAGCTCACCCCTGCCCATAACCCTGAATGCGTCCATGTTACTAAAATCGACCTTGATCGAAACATTATAGAGAAGCTCTTTTTCGAGTCGCTCCCGGATGTTTCTTGACGTTACATATTTTCCTTCCTTCCCTGCAAAGGGGGAAGTGTTTACCGCAAAGACCATGGATATGGTCGGTTCATCAACCGTGATGCGCGGAAGAGGCTTCGGGTTATCGATATTTGTAATGGTATCGCCGATATTTATGCCTTCGATACCTGCCAGCGCCACAATATCGCCCACTGAGGCCTCTTTGATATCAACACGGTCAAGGCCCTGAAAACCATAGAGCTGTGTCACTTTTGTCTTGACGGTCTCTCCGTCACTGTTAACAACAGCCACCCATTCTCCAACCTTTACGGTGCCGGAAAAGACCCTTGCGATCGCAAGCCTGCCGACATAGTCGTTATAGTCGATGTTCGTAACCAAAAGCTGAAGCACGCCGTTTTCGTCTCCCTCAGGAGCGGGAATTGTGTTCAATATAAGATCAAAAAGCGGTTTCAGGTCTACATTTTCTTCGTTGAGGTCAAGCTTTGCCGTGCCCAGCTTTGCGTTGGTGTAAGCAATAGGGAAATCGAGCTGGTCCTCGGTTGCATCGAGGTCGATAAAGAGATCGTAGACCTCGTTCAGCACATCCTGAATGCGGGCATCAGGCCTGTCTATCTTGTTGACCACGATTATCGGCGGGAGGTTCAGTTCAAGCGCCTTCTTCAGCACAAACCGCGTCTGGGGCAGCGGACCTTCTGAGGCGTCAACAAGGAGAAGAACGCCATCAACCATCTTGAGTGTCCGCTCAACTTCGCCGCCAAAATCAGCATGGCCCGGGGTGTCGATGATATTGATCCTCGTGCCCTGATAGTCCACGGCGGTATTTTTTGCCATGATCGTAATACCACGCTCGCGCTCCAGATCAATATTGTCCATGACCCTGTCCTGCACCCTCTCGTTCTCACGAAAGGTACCGGACTGCCTGAGCATGCCGTCAACCAGCGTAGTCTTGCCATGGTCAACGTGGGCTATAATTGCTATGTTTCTCAAATTCTCGCGTTTCATTGATACCTCATTTTGTTTGAATTATCTCCATGGCCGTAAACGGGCAAAACTATTGCATAGAAGTGCATTTCCGGGATTTACCGCCAGGAGTGACTACAGACTCTTAGTTTACTGGGCTTGACAGGGAAAAAGCAACCGAACAATACATAATTAGCGCCAGAGTCAAGGAACTTGCCCTAATCCGAATCCGATTGGGCTCAGCCCTCGGTTAGTTCGACGCCTGCGGTTTCTTCTCCTGAGAGCGCGACGTCGAGAGGAGGCAGGTTCCGGTCGAGGAATATCTTCAATATCCTGAGCTGTAAAAGATTTTTTTCCTTTTCTGTCGAAGATCTAAATACCAGCTTTGTCAGTGCCTCAACAGCCTCTATTGGATCGGCCTTGATATCGGTCACACGATTGTCCCGGCTCAGCGCAAAGATGGCCGGATAGCTTCCATCGGGATGGAAGACCCGCATCACACGTTCAACCTTGTCCTCTCCGATCACTTCCCTGGCAGAGGCAATGATCTCGTTGACCGCATCAATGATGAGCGGTATTCGGTCACCCATTCCGGCGATGATATCAAGGCCAACGCTCAGTGAATTCATTTTTTCGAGAAATTCCTCTATCAACTGACCTTTGATAATACCCCCGTGCTGCGGTGCAATCATCAGTGGCGGGGGCTGGAGTTCCCTTATGCGCCGGACTGCAAGGCGAAGAGCGTCATTACTCGGCATGTAGAGTTGATGGAAGGCCTTGATTCCTGCCCAGTTGGCTTCGGTAGCCGTCAGATCAGTCGACGCGATACCGCCGAACAGATCGCCGGAAAAGAGAATTCTCGTCTCCAGATCATACACCATGCAAGCGCCCCTGAAGTGGCAGAAAGGGGTCGGGATAAACTGAAGCAGATGGCCCGTCGGCAGGTTCACTCTCAAATTCTTGAATCGCTCGACTGCGCGGAAGTTCTTCTGGTCCAATCCGAAAAACTGGACAAGACGCCACGTGTCCTCGGTCATAAGCGTCAGGAGCTTAGGGTTGAGCCTCGCCAGATACGTCGTATTGGCTCCGACATCCGGGTCTTGGTGGTTAACGTAGACCATCTGGACCTTGGAGATATTACCAATCACCGAGGCAACCTTCCTGGCCATGGTTTCAAGATCAACGGGCGGACCTGGGTCAATCACCATATTCAGGGTCTTCCCTTCACCCTGAAAGACCCTCAGGTAAATATTCCGATTGAGAAGAGAATTCGCCGAATCCCCAACCCAGTAGACCCCATTGTCTATCTTAATGGGCTCGTCATTGCCCGCAGTTGCCGCCATCTCAAGACCCCCAAGTAATCAGGATAATAATGCTCTCAATTAGAGTATCACACCAACCGATACAAGTCAAACAGCGAGGTTGAAAGGGAAAATAGCGCCATCGATACAATCAAACAGTAATGCTCAGATACTTCGCGATGGCCTTATTGTCTTCGGAATCCGGGGCTTTGCAGCAAAAAATACTACATTTTCGCTAAAATCCGGAAATACTTTGGCAGGAAATTAAAACATAGAGACTGCGAGTCTGGCGAACATAAGGAATTTTGACGGCAGTATACCGATGAAGAGCACCGCAATAACAGTCACTGCGAGCGCCAGTGCCAACCCCGGTGAACTGTTCAGTTGCACCGTCTCCTTCGGCTCTTTCATATACATGAGCATCACGATTCTGAGATAAAAAAAGGCCGATATTGCGCTGAACAGAACCGCTACGATAACAAGCCAGGTGTACCCGGCACTGATCGCAGACATAAAGAGGTAGAATTTGCCCATAAAGCCCGCCATCGGTGGTATACCGGTAAGGGAGAACATGAAGACAAGCATAAGGGCCGCGGCAACAGGATGCGTCTTGGCAAGTCCCTCATAATCAGTTATCTCTTCTCCTTTGAACCCTTCGGTTCTGAGCATGGTAACAATGGCAAAGGCTCCTATGTTCATGAATGCATAGATGAACATATAGTTGAGCATACTCGCCATGCCATCAGGGGTGCCTGAGATAACACCAAGGAGCATGTAGCCGGCATGTGCGATCGAAGAATATGCCAACATCCTCTTGATATTGGTCTGTGAAAGAGCAACGATATTTCCGACTGCCATGGTGAGGATCGCTATCGGGATGAATATCGCCGCCCAGTCCATATGAGCAGGGCCGAATGCCGTCAAAAAGACTCTGCCCAAGACTGCAAACCCTGCTGCCTTTGGCCCAACTGACATGAATGCCGTAATGGGGGTAGGTGCGCCTTCGTAAGCATCGGGTGCCCACATATGAAACGGCACTGCAGCGATCTTGAAGGAAAAGGCAACGGCAAAAAGGATCATCGAAAGCATAAGCACGGGATTTGAAACAAGATTGTTTTTGGCAATATATGCCGCGATATCCCTGAGGTTTGTCGTGCCGGTTAGGCCGTAGATCATGGATGTTCCATACAGGAGTATCGCCGAGGCAAACGCTCCAAGAAGCAGGTATTTCATTGCGGCTTCGTTCGACTTGATATCATAGCGGATAAAACCGGCAAGGATATACGTGCTCAGAGCCATTAGCTCAAGGCCAAGATACAGAACGATGATATCCGCAGCAGACGCCATAAGCATCATTCCAAGCGTGGCAAAAATGATGAGGCTATAATATTCGCCGAAATTGATCTTCAGGGTCTCAAGGTATTTCGACGACATGAGAACCGTGAGAATCAGATTGACGAAAAAGATAACCTTGAAGAAGGAGCTGTACCCATCAGAGATATACATGCCGCCGAAAGTGGAACCCATTGAGCCTATAAGCGCAAAAAAAGCCGCTCCGGCAGAGACAATCGTAAGGAATCCGATCGTCTCCTTGCGCTTGATCACAAGGTCCGTCATGAGCATGGCGATTGCCATAACAACCATCACGATCTCAGGCAACACCGGCTTAAGGTCAGGCATTATCAGGGGCATCTATCGTAATCCTCCGGTCTCATCTCAGAATCTGTATGATGCTATTGACTGCTACTGCCGGCGCACTTCCACCGTTCACCCTCTCAAGAAGGTGCTGGACTGTCGGGTGCATGAAACTCAGATATGTGTTGGGGAATATGCCAATCCAGAATATCAGGATAACCATCGGAAGAAGCGTAAGCAGTTCCCTCGCGGTTATGTCCTGAAGTCCTGCAACTTTTTGGCTCGTCTCCATAAAAAATACCCGCTGATAAAGCCAGAGCATATAACCCGCACCTATGATAATACCTGTTGCCGAAAGCACCCCGGCCCACTGGCTTGCCTTAAACCCGCCCAGTAGAATGAGGAACTCTCCCACAAAGCCGTTCGTTGCCGGCAACCCTATGGACGCAAACGTAAAGACAATAAAAAGCGATGCGTATATCGGCATCACTGAGGCAACACCTCCGTAATCAGCGATCACCCTGGTATGTGTCCTTTCATATATGATGCCCACACTGAGGAAGAGGGCTCCGGTGACGATACCGTGATTCAGCATCTGCAGTATTCCGCCCTCAACTCCCTGCGTGTTCAGTGCAAAGATCCCCAGGGTAACAAACCCCATGTGGCTTACAGAACTGTATGCGATAAGCCTTTTCAGGTCTGTTTGTGCAAGGCAGATAATGCCGCCGTAAATAATGGCTATTACGGAGAGAGCCAGCATGATTGGCGCCATCTCCCGGGAAGCATCAGGAAGAAGCGGCAGGGAGAATCTGAGAAAACCGTATGCCCCCATCTTGATAAGCACTGCGGCAAGGATAACACTGCCTGCAGTCGGCGCCTCGGTGTGGGCATCAGGCAGCCAGGTATGCACCGGGAACATCGGCACTTTCACCGCAAATGCTGCGAAAAATGCCCAGAAGAGCATCAATTGGAGCTTGTAGGGATAAGCCTTCGTCATAAGCTCGAGGATATTGAAAGTCCTGCCCGCATAGAAATAGAGAACGATGATGCCGACAAGCATCAGCACACTCCCGACAAGCGTGTACAGAAAAAACTTTATTGCAGCATATACCCTGTTTGGGCCACCCCATACGCCGATGAGCAGGTACATCGGAATAAGCATCGCCTCCCAAAACAGATAAAAGAGCATGAAATCAAGAGAGCAAAAGACCCCGATCATTGCGCTTTCGAGTATCAGGAGGCAGATGAAAAATTCCTTTGTCTTTATCCTGACCGATTCCCATGAGATCAGCACGCATAGGATCGTAACGAGCGTTGCAAGGAGAACAAAAAGAACACTGATGCCGTCAAGACCAAGATGGTAATTCATATTCAGATACGGTATCCATGCATACCGCTCAACAAACTGCATCATATGTGTTGATTTATCAAAATGGGTAAAGAGAAATATCGAGAGGAGAAACGTCGCGACACTGTACAGGAGGCTCACCATCTTGATCGCCCTCTCATTCGTCCGGTTAATAAACAAAATACAGGCTGCTCCGACCAGCGGCCAGCAGATCAGCATGCTCAGAATCGGAAATCCCAATGCGTTATTCATCGTCTGTTCCATAATCTACCTCAGGAGCATCATGACGATAATCAGCAGGATGCCGGTAGCCATGATGGTCGCGTAGTGCTGCATAAGCCCTGTCTGAATTCGCCTCAAGCCTGAACTGAAGGCAGCAATAGCACTCGGCACACCATTGACAATAGCCTCGATAATGCGTGCGTCCGTGATCCCGATAAGAACATTCTTTGCGATCCAGATCGTCGGCCTGATTAGTATGAAATCGTAGAGCTCATCGACATAGTATTTGTTGAAGAGGACCCGGTGGACTGCACTGAACTGCTGAGCGATCCGCGCAGGCAATTCGGGTCTTACCATATACATGAAATAGGCAAGGCCGATACCCGCAAATCCTACAAGCACGGATATACCCATGACCATCCACTCCTCTGCGTGCGTACCGTGCCCTTCAGGATGGCCCAACACCGGTTTCATAAACTCGGTAAAATGAGCTCCGCCGCCAACGAGATGCGGGATACCCACCCAGCCTGCCGCCACAGCTCCGATACAGAGCAGCATAAGTGGAATAGTCATAGCCTTGGGAGACTCATGGAGATGATGCTCCTGCTCGTGCGTTCCGCGGAACGAGCCATGAAATGTAAGAAATATGAGCCGGAATGAATAAAATGCCGTAAGAAAAGCCACTATGGTTCCCATGAGCCAGACAAGCTTGCCGACGGGGCTTGGGCCTGAATAGGCAAGCCAGAGTATTTCGTCCTTGCTGAAAAACCCCGCAAGACCGGGAACACCGGCGATACTAAACGAGGCTATCAGCATGGTGATATAGGTAATTGGCATATATTTTTTCAGATTCCCCATCTTCTGGATATTGAGTTCTCCGCCCATGGCATGCATAACGCTTCCTGCGCAGAGGAAAAGAAGCGCTTTAAAGAATGCGTGGGTGTACAGATGAAATACACCGGCAGTATACGCGCCGACCCCGCAGGCCAGGAACATATACCCGAGCTGGCTAACCGTTGAGTATGCAATGATCCTTTTGAGGTCATTCTGCACAAGACCAATGGTTGCAGCAAAGAGCGAGGTTATCGCTCCGGTGAGCGCAACGACCATCAGCGCTGTCTCTGAAAGGCTGAATATGGGACTGCAGCGTGCAACAAGAAAAACACCGGCAGTGACCATGGTTGCGGCATGAATGAGCGCGCTGACCGGCGTAGGTCCTTCCATGGCATCCGGCAGCCAGACATGGAGCGGCATTTGCGCCGATTTTCCGACAGAGCCGCAGAAGAGCAGGAGCGCGATAAGCGTCATGAGATGCACGTCAAAGCCGAGGAAGTTAACGGTTGTGTCAGCGAAGCTGGCTGCCTGGCTGAAGACCGGCTCATAATATACATTGCCAAAAGTCAGGAAAATCATAAAAATACCGATGCCGAAGCCGAAGTCGCCGAAACGGTTCACAATAAACGCCTTCTTGCCTGCATCAGATGCCGACTTCTTATTGAAATAATAGCCGATCAGGAAGTAGGAACAGAGCCCCACGCCCTCCCATCCGAAATAGAGCTGGAGGAAGTTATTGGCCATGACGAGCATGAGCATCGAAAAGGTGAAGAGGCTGAGATAAGAGAAGAACCGGTAATATCCTGGATCGCCATGCATGTACCCGACCGAGTATATATGGATCAGCATACTACAGGTCGTGACCACGATAAGCATTACAACCGTAAGTTGGTCGATGAGAAATCCGACCGATACCTTAAATCCTCCGGACAGTATCCAGGTAAATACGTCATAATTGATCTTTGCGCCGGAAAGCACTTCCGTAAGTGCCATCACCGCAACCACCCAGGACCCCGCCACCGCCAGGATAGATACCCAGTGAGCATTTTCCTTCAAATATTTCCTGCCCAGGAGAATGTTGATTACAAAAGCAGCAAGCGGCAGGAACGGTATCAGAGCATAACTGGTCATCATTCTATCCCTTCATCTCATTCATTTCGTCGACATGTGCTGTCTGCTTGTTCCTAAACAGTGCAAGGATGATCGCAAGCCCTATTGCCGCTTCCGCTGCGGCAACCGTGATAATAAAAAATACGAGGATATGGCCGCGCATATCCTGCAGATAATGGCTGAACGACACCAGACTGATATTCACGGCGTTCAGCATCAACTCAACCGACATGAACATGATGATAACATTCTTCCTTGTAAGGAAGCCGAACATGCCTATCATGAAGACTGCAGCGCTCAGGATCAGATACCAGTTCAAAGGAACCATCATTAACTCCTCAGTTTCCTTTTTGCAAGAACTATCGAACCGATGACAGCCACAAGCAGGATCAGGGATGCTATTTCAAAGGGAAACAGATACTCGGTATACAGGAGCCTGCCCAGGGCCTTTGTGTGCGTCTCGCTCCGGACCGCTTCGATGGAATATTTACCTATTGGTCCCTTGACATAAGAACCAAGCGCGGTCACCACCGAGACAAAAAGCAGACCGGTAACAAAAAGTCCTGCTGGCCAGGAGCCGACAAATCTCTTGATCGAAATCTCCTCTTTCAAATTGAGAAGCAGAACAACAAAAAGGAACAGGACCAGAATCGCACCGGCATAGACGATCACCTGGATCGCTGCAATAAACTCGGCATTCAGAAAAAGATACAGTCCGGCAATATGGAAAAAAAGTAGCAGCATCCACATCACGCTATGTACCGGGTTCTTCCGCGTAACGACTAGCAACGACAGTACGATGATCGTAAATGCATAATAGCCGAAGAAAAGTTGTTGCAGCATCCCTATCGTTTTTCCTTTCCGGGTATTTTACTGAACATTGCTTGTGCAGGATCGCCTTTGAAGTCTTCGGTCAGGGGCCTCCAGAATTTCTTAAAATACTGTTTCCCTTTTTCACCTTCAAAATACTTGTCCCAGTTGCCGAGCAGTTTTTCTTTGTTCATATAAAATGCATCTCTGGAGTAGTTGGAATATTCATAGTGCTCGCTCAGGGTTATGGCGCCGAAGGGACAGGCCTCAACGCAAAACCCGCAGAAGATGCACCTGACAACATCGATCTCATACCGGTCAACGACCTTGTTATGGTCTTCGCCCTCTGTCGTATAAATGTGAATGCACTGCGACGGGCAGTACGCCCCGCAGAGGCCGCAACCCACGCACTTCATCCTTCCGGTGTTGTCTTTCGCAAGCGCGTGCAAACCCCGGAACCCTGGCTGGGCCGGCACCTTTACTTTCGGATAGCGGCGTGTCACCGCCGGCTTGAAAAGCGTCCTGAACGTGAGGGCCATGCCCTTCAGTATCTCGGTAAAAAACATTATTTTTATCAATGAATTCTTCATCAGAACCATCCCATGATCTTCAGCGTGCCGGTAATGACAATATTCACCAGGGCAAGCGGAATGAGGACCTTCCATCCAATGTTCATGAGCTGATCGTAGCGGTACCGTGGAAGCGTTGCCCTTACCCAGTAGTAGAGGAACATGAAGAAGTAAACCTTGCCGAGAAATACCACAACCCAGACTATGGGCGGCAGCTGGGACAGAAAAGGCAGAAGGTCCATGATGAACTTCGGCAATGTCCATCCTCCAAGAAAACAGAGTGTGCCTATGGCTGACATAATGAGCATACCGGTGTATTCACCGAGAAAGAACATGGCAAACCTGAAGCCACTGTATTCGGTAAAGTAACCGGCGACCAGTTCGCTTTCCGCCTCGGGAAGATCAAAGGGCAGCCTGTTCGTTTCTGCGAACATGGCAACAAAGAAGACAAAGAAGCCGAGCACCTGCGGAATGGCATAAAAACCTGTCGGATAGTTGTACTGTGCCTTCACGATCTCGGTAAGGTTGAGCGAACCGGACATGATCATTACGCCGACCAGGCTCAGGCCCATCGCAATCTCATAACTGATAACCTGCGAGGCCGACCTCAGGCCGCCAAGGAATGAATATTTCGATCCCGAAGACCACCCTGCCATCACAATGCCATAAGCGCCGAGGGATGACATGGCCAGGAGGAAAAGAATGCCGATATTGATGTCGGCCACAGCAAAACCGTCGAAAAAGGGCAATACCGAAAGAGAAGTGAGCGCTGACACGAAAAAGATAACAGGAGCAAGATAGAAAATCGGTTTGTCCGCAGTCGCCGGGATGATATCTTCCTTGAAAAAAAGCTTTACGCCGTCAGCAATAGGCTGCAACAATCCAAACCAGCCAACCTCTCTGGGGCCAAGTCTGAACTGCATAAACCCGATAACTTTTCTCTCCCAATACGTGGCATAGGCTACATGCAGAAGCGTAATGCCGATAACGATAGCAACCTTGATAAGGATTATGACAATATTGGTCAACATCAGTCCGATATTGGGGGCAAGGATCGGCTCAAGGAAGCTGTTCATGCAGTCACCTTTTCAATGGTTATCTCTATACCGTCCAGACAGGGTGCCTTGGTTATTTGATCAAGTATGCAGTCGGTGAGCCTGAAGGCACCCTTCCCTTCGAAGTTGTTGCCTACCCTGACTGACGAACTGTCGCCGTCCTTTTCAATGGCAACAAACAGGGCAAGGGAGCCTGTTTTTGTCTTGACCCGCACAACATCCCCCTCGGTAAGTGAAAAGGCCTGTGCTGTCGCTGCGCTGACTCTTGCCACTGATTGGGGATAGATATTTACCAGGGCCGGGGCTTTTGTGCTCATCGTGCCAGAATGGAAAAGCGGCTTTTCGATTTTCAGATAGAGCTTGTCCGGTACTGCTGAACGTAAAAACGTGTCAACCTGTATATCTTCCTTTGCGTCGCGCAGCGGCTCACCTTTGTAGGGATAGATATTGTCACCATTCTCTATATCCTCATAGGTCAGGCCCCGATGAAGAGGAGACACTTTTGCCGCCTCATGGAAAATATCTTCTGCGCCCCTATAGTCCATACTGTATCCCATATTCTTCGAAATTTCAGCTATGATCTTCCAGTCTTCCAAGCCCTCTCTATGCACAGCCTTTCTCACCCGCTGTATCCTGCGCTCCATGTTCGTGAATGTGCCGTCCTTCTCTGCCCAGCTCAGCGCCGGGAGCACAACATCTGCGAGCTTTGCCGTATCAGTAAGGAAGATGTCCTGCACGACCAGAAAGTCGAGCTTTTTAAATGCTGCTTCAACCCTGCCGGAATCGGGGATATTGCAGAGCGGGTTTTCACCCATAACATAAACAGCCTTGAGGCTTCCCTTCTGGGCAGCATCTACCATCTCAAAGAGATTGAGACCGGGCTTATCAGATAATTCAGTATGCCAGACATTCTCACATTTCTTTCTGAACTCGGGATAGGCAACAGGCCGGTGTCCCGGAAGGATATCGGGCGCACAGCCCATATCAAGGGCACCCTGCTCATTGGCTTTTTCCGAGAGAAGGTAGATTCTTCCGTTGGCAAGGTAGTTTATCGCCGCAAGCAGAAGCAGTTTATAGCTTCCTCCAGTGCTCTGAACAATATCTTTGCCGATAACAAGACTGAAGGTTGCAGCTGCCGCAAGCAGGTCGACAAACGCCTGGAGCTGCTTTTCCGTTACACCGGTCTTTTCGGTGACTTCATCAGCGGTGACCGCGATATCTTTTATTTTTTCCTCAAGGGCGGCATTTGATCCTGGCAGACCTTTCTTTGCCCTGAGCGCTGACACAATCCCTTCCAGGAGGGTTGCCTCTGTCTGCAGATCGGGAACAAGCTTCGTAGGATTAAAGTTCTTGAGGCCGTCTACCATTCCGATGGTCAGAACATTGCCATCTCTTCTTGCACAAGCCCTGATCTGAAGACCAAGAATAGGATTAACCGTTGTCGGATCGCCGCCGATCACCATGACCGTATCAGAGTTTGCAAGTCCTGAGATGATGTTCGCTGTTGCACCCTGGCCAAAGATATTCTCAATAAAACTCTGGGCACCTGCAAACCCGGTCCGCGCTGTTGTGTCTATATTGTTCGTGCCTACTGCAACACGCATAAACTTCTGAAACAAATAGTTGTCCTCATTCGTGCAGCGTAGAGAAGCGATACCTGCGATCGCCTGGCTGCCTGATGTCGCTTTGACATCGCCAAGCTTTTTCGCAACAAGGGTTATTGCCTCTTCCCAGGTTGCCTCAATAAGTGTCCCGTTTTTTCTGATGAGCGGAGTGGTAAGCCTGTCCTTGCTGCCTACAAATTCGTAGCCGAATCTCCCGCGGGAGCAGAGCATGCCGTTGTTCACCGCCGAACCGAGCTTAGGGACCACGCGCATGATCACATCATCGCGCACCTGCGCTACGACCGTACAGCCAACCCCGCAATACGGGCATACGGTCTCGTGCCGCTCCTTCACCTGCCAGGGACGGTAACTGTGTCTGTGGAGCCTCGACATGATGGCGCCTACCGGACAGACCGAGACGCAGTTGCCGCAGTATTCGCAGTCAAATTTACCGCCGGAGAAAGGCTCGATATGTGAATGGCCGCCCCGGTCAATGACCGCAATGGCCGATGCACCCTGTTTGCCTTCGCACATCCTGACACACCGAGTACACATGACGCAGCGCTCCATGTTTCTGACGATCGCAGAGTCTGCCAGGCTCTCCTTGACCTTTCTCTTCTTCTCCTTGAACCTTCCCTTTGCAGGGCCGTATTTTTCAACAAGGTCCTGGAGATCACACTCGCCTGCCTTATCGCAGTAAGGACAATCGAGCGGATGATTGATCAGCAGAAACTCAAGAATGCCGCGCCGCACATCAGCAATCTGCTCCGTCTCGGTCCTGACAACCATGCCGTCAGTCACCATAAGCGTACAGGCAGTCTGCAGCCTCGGCATCTTCTCGACTTCAACGAGACAGAGCCGGCAGCCGCCATATCTCTCGAGCTGTTCGTGATAACAAAGCGTCGGTATTTTAATGCCTGCAGAGCGGGCTGCCTCAAGGACGGTCACTGCTTTTTCAAGCGGGATTTCTTTCCCGTTTATCGTTACTGTTATCATTTTCATCCGTTCACCGTGCATTTCTTTGCCTTGATATGCTCCTCGAACTCCGGCCTGAAATGTTTGATGAAATTTTGAACAACACAGGCTGCGCCATCGCCAAGCGGGCAGAAGGTTTTCCCAAGCATATTGCCGGCAACAGACAGCATCAGGTCGATATCTCCCTCTGTGCCGTGGCCCTGCTCGATGCGCTCAAGTATTGCCCTGAGCCAGCCCGTTCCTTCACGGCACGGAGTGCATTTGCCGCAGGACTCATGCTCGAAGAACTTAAGCGCCCTGGCGCAGACCTTTACCAGACAGACGGTCTCGTCCATAACAATTACCGCGCCTGAACCAAGCATGCTGCCGTGTTTCGGCATGTTCACAAAATCCATAGGACAGTCTATCTTGTCGGGCGGAAGCACAGGTGTTGATATGCCTCCGGGGATCACCGCCTTGAGCTTCTTCCCCCCCTTGAGGCCTCCGCAATGCGTAAAGATAATATCCTTCAGCGTTGTTCCCATAGGAAGCTCGTACACGCCCGGTTTTTGCACGTGGCCGCTTACACAGAATATCTTCGGGCCAGGACAATCCGGCGTTCCGATCTTTGCATATGCCTCGCCGCCTATCTCCATGATATAGGGCAGATTCGAAAGGGTCTCAACATTATTGACAACCGTCGGCTTTGAGAAAACACCGACGTTGACCGGAAACGGCGGCTTGATCCTCGGCTGTCCCTTGTCTCCTTCAAGTGACTCGATAAGCGCGGTTTCTTCACCGCAGATATAAGCCCCTGCTCCCTGGTGTACCGCCAGGTGAAAGGTGATCCCTTTGCCCAATATATTTTCGCCAAGAAGATTGTTTTCGTAAGCCTGTTTGATCGCCTTGTTCAGAATATGCTTTGCTGCAGGGTATTCGCCGCGCAGATATATATACCCGTATTCCGCCTTAAGCGCGTGCCCTGAAATGGCCATGCCCTCGATAAGCATGTGAGGGTTCTTCTCAAGCAGCGGCCGGTCCTTGAAGGTTCCGGGCTCGCCCTCGTCCGCATTGCAGAGCAGGTATTTCGGGAACTTCGGATCAGCAGCGGCAAAAGTCCATTTCATCGCAACGGGGAACCCGGCTCCGCCGCGGCCTCTCAGCCCTGCACGCTTCACCTCATCAATGATCTGCTGGGGCTCCATCGCAAGTGCCTTTGCGATTCCCTTGTACCCGCCGACCTTCTTATATTCGAGGATATCCGCCGAGTTCGGGTTTTCTATATTTTTTAAGAGTGCCGCTTCCATAATTCCTTATCGGTATTTCCCCAGGATCTCTTCCAGGTTATTTTCGTTGAGATTCTCGTAAAAATCGTCGTTTATCAACATTGCCGGCGCTGTACCACAAGCGCCGATGCACTCCATAATGACCAGTGAAAACCTGCCGTCAGACGATACGCCTCCGGGCTCAATACCATATTTATTTTTCAGAAAATCGACAAGTTTCTCCGCACCAAGGATCATGCAGGAGACATTTGTGCAAAGCTGTATGAGATGTCTGCCCATCGGCTTCTGCTTATACATTGCGTAGAACGTCCCAACACCCCGGGCAGTCGCTTTCGGAACGTTAAGCAGGTCAGCGACAGCCTCATATGCTTCAGGAGAGAGCCAGCCGAATTCCCGCTGCGCCACATAAAGGGCCGGCAGAAGCGCTGCCCGGCTGCTGGGGTATTTTGTCCTGATCTCCTCGATCTCTTTTATCGATGCGTCATTAAACATAACTTATGATTCTTTGACCTCAGTCTTAATTCTGGTTATTACCGGTCGCACTCACCCAGAACGATATCTATCGTCCCGATATTGGCGATAACGTCTGCTATCATACCACCCTCACAGAGTCTTGTAAGGGCCGATGCATGTACAAAAGATGGCGCACGAACCCTCATCCGGTAAGGCTTTCCGGTGCCATCGCTTACGAAGTAGAAGCCGAGTTCACCTTTGGGGACCTCACTGCCGACATAAATCTCGCCTTCGGGCACGGTCGGGCCCTTGGTGATCAGGATGAACTGATGAATAAGATGCTCCATGTCCTTGAGAACCATATCCTTTGGCGGCAGCGTAAACTTCGGCGCATCTGCCATGACAGGTCCTGCAGGCAGGTTCTCAATACACTGCTTGATGATTCTGATGGATTGCCTCATCTCGCCGACCCTCACGAGGTAACGGTCATAGCAGTCGCCCTTTTTCCCAACCGGAATATCGAAATCGACTTTATCGTAGGCGTCGTAGGGAAAATATTTTCTCACGTCATAGTCAGAGCCTGAACCTCGGAGTGTCCCTCCGGTAAGGCCCCAGTTAACGGCCTCCTCCAGGGAGATAACACCAATATCGACAGTCCTTTCCTTCCAGATTCTGTTTTCCGTCACCAACGTCTCATAGTCATCCATTTTTGAAGGAAAATCGAGTATGAATGCATAAAGCTGATCAAGGAATTCCTGGCTGATATCGTTGCGAATTCCGCCCACACGCGGAAAACTGACCGTCAGTCGTGCACCGCAGATCATCTCAAAAAGATCGAGAATTTTCTCCCTTGCCACCATGGCATGCAGAAACGGCGTCGTGGCACCGATATCGAGGACATGGGTGCCGAGCCAGACGATATGGCTTGACAGTCTTCCCATCTCGGCAAGGATGGTCCTGATATACTTTGCCCGCTCAGGCGCCTCTATACCGAAAAGTTTCTCCACCGCAACGACATATCCCACATTGTTATTCATGGAAGAAATGTAGTCAAGCCTGTCCGTAAGGGGGAGAGCAGCAAAATAGGTCTTGTTCTCACCAAGTTTTTCTATGCCTCTGTGAAGGTATCCCACGTGAGGAGTGCACTTAATGACATTTTCTCCCTGAAGGTTGAGCACAAGACGCAGGACGCCATGGGTCGCCGGGTGCTGCGGACCCATGCTGATCGTCAGTTCTTTTGTCTCAAACGGTTTTTCTATATCTTCCATAATTATCTGTTCTATTCCGCCAGATACCGATTCTTAACCTTGCCAATCATATTGTCTATACTTTTTTGACCGGTCAAGAACATCAAGAAACCCGCTCCATTCTTCAGCAGGCCCTTTTACTGGATAGTCTTTCCTGAGCGGATAACCTGCCCAGTCCTCAGGCAGCAACACCCTTCTCAGGTCAGGATGGCCGGCAAAGATAATACCGAACATATCAAAGCATTCACGTTCATGCCAGTTCACGCCGATCCATACAGGCATGACCGAATCAATTCTCGCATCATTTTCAGGGACTTCTGCCTTGACACGCAGGGCATGCCGGTGCTTCATGGAAAACAGATGGTAGACCACCTCGAACCGCACATCCTTTTTCCCGAGATAATCCACGCCGCACAGATCAACAAGAAAGTCAAAAAAAAGATCCGGATCATCATGAAGAAATCTGGCAATCTCCATAATTCTGCCCTTCCGTACCGTTACGGAGACCTGCCCCCTGAACTCCCTGATATCAAGGACCTCTTCAGGAAAGCGATCTTTTATCTTATCTGCGATCTGCAATATTTCCATGGTTTCTTTATAATCAGTCTCTTTCAGTAACGGACACTATACACGGGATCATCTCCAGCGGCTCCAGCGGAACTGCTCAGCTTTTATTTTCTCCTGAAGCTTGATAATTCCGTCAATAAATGCCTCGGGACGCGGCGGACATCCGGGGATATCTACGTCGATCGGCAAGAATGTATCACACCCCTGCACGGTGCTGTACGTATTGAATATGCCTCCGCTGTTTGCGCAACTTCCTACGGAAATTACATACCTCGGCTCTGGCATCTGGTCATAGACGCGCCTCACTATCTCGGACATCTTCTTCGTCACCGTTCCGGCGACAAACATGAAGTCCGACTGCCTCGGAGAGCCTCTCGGGATGATTCCCATTCTGTCTAGATCATTGTGACTGGCATACACGGCCATCATTTCGATGGCACATCAGGCCAAGCCGAACGTCATGGGCCACAACGATGAACTTCTTCCCCAGTTGATCAGCTTGTCCATCGATGTGATAAGTATGTTCGGCGCAAGAATCTTTACGCCTTCTTCAACTTCGACAAGCGATTGGGAAGGTGTGCTGAGGGTAGTGATCAGTCCCATACAAAGGCCTCCTTTCTCCATGCGTAGAGGTAGCCGACCAGCAGAATCACCATAAAGATGAGCATCTCTATGAAGGCATAAAGTCCGATCTTGTCGAACACTATTGCCCAGGGATAGAGAAAAACTGCTTCAACGTCGAACACAACAAACAGCATGGCAATAATATAGAACTTTACTGAGAACCGCATGTGAGGCGAACCAACCGGAGCGTTTCCGGATTCATACGGCATGAGCTTTTCGGAATACGGCCGCCTGAGGCGCAGCAGTTCGCCGATGAGCAATGAACCAATGCCAAAAGCAGTAGCGACCATCAGGAAGATGAGTACAGGCAAATATTCTGAAGGCATAAAAGTTCCAGGCATAACGGTATAATTTTATAGGACATCCAAACTAATAAGTCAAGCAAAAAAAATGGGACTGCAGCTTTAGGTTTTTTCTTGCTTTAATTGTTGTAAATGATATAAATTTTTTAGCGATGCTCGTAAATAAGTCTTTTCACTCACTGACCGGGAAACTCATACTTACAATCGGCACGCTCATGATCGCCGGGAGCATGCTCTTCTGGCTGTTTCTTTTTAAGTATCAGGAAAAAGAGCTCATCGCAAGTTCGGTCAAATACGGGTATTCCTTCGTCGATTACATCAGAAACAGCACGCGCTACGGCATGCTGACGGTACAGGGCACACTCATCCAGCAGACCGTTGAGGCTGTCGGCATAGCCGAAGGCATCCAGGATGTCCGCATCTTCGACAGCAGAGGTAAAATTGCCTATGCATCTGACAGAAAACATATCGGTACCGTCCTCGACAAAAACTCAGGCCTTTGCCTGAGATGCCACCCTCCCTCGGGCCCGACAAAAGACACGCCAAGCTGGAAAATCACAAAAGGCGAGCACTACAGGATACTGAACATTGTGCAGCCCATATACAATGAGCCTGCCTGCTACAATGCCTCGTGCCATGTGCATCCCAGGGAGCAGCGTGTCCTGGGCCTCGTTGAGGCAGATCTTTCGCTCGAACTCCTTGATCACGGCATCAAACAGCAGGGCATTGCCATCACGATCTATGTGCTTGCCTTTTCGATCGTCATATCCGGCACGCTCTGTGTCATCCTCTGGAACTTTGTATCTACCCCTGTTACCATGCTCGCACAGGGCATGAGAAAAGTTGCGGCAGGCGATCTCGACTTTAAAATTAATATCAACCGAAAAGACGAAATCGGCGAACTCGCCAATACGTTTAATGCTATGAGCGACGAACTCAGGAAGGCAAAGAACGAACGTCTGGAATGGTCTAACACGCTTGAAAAGAAGGTCCAGGAAAAAACAGAGGCGATCCATCGGGCACAGCAGCAGCTTATCCATTCGGAAAAACTTGCCTCCCTGGGAAGGATGGCTGCAGGAGTCGCTCATGAGATCAACAGTCCGCTTACCGGCATTGTGACCTTCGGACATCTCCTTCTGAAGAAGTTTCCGGAAGGCACGGAAGACCGCGAAGATATCGAGGTCATTATTGATCAGGCAAACCGTTGCTCCAATATCATCAAGGGGCTTCTGGGCTTTGCACGCGCAACAACAGCAGACAAGACCAGGACAAATATCAATGACGTAATCAACAGTACGCTCAATATCGTCAAGAACAAGGCAGACTTCTTCAACATAAAGCTGTCCTCGAACCTGGATCCTTCACTTAATATGGTACGGGCAGACGCGCCCCAGTTGCAGCAGGTCTTCCTGAACATGATCGTTAACGCTGCCGATGCCTGCGAAGGAAAGGGTTCTATCACCATAACGACCTCAAATGTCAATGACAATGGAGAGGACTATGCCCAGGTGGAGTTCAGGGATACAGGACATGGGATCAAGGACGAGGCGCTCGAAAAGATCTTTGAGCCCTTTTTCACCACAAAACCTGTCGGCAAAGGCACAGGCCTTGGCCTCGCCGTAAGCCACGGTATCATTCAGGACCATGGCGGAAAGATCACGATCAGCACAAAAATCGGTGAAGGCACCAGTTTCTTTATCTGGCTGCCGGCACTGAAGGAGACTGCATGAGCAGGGGAAAGATTCTTGTCATCGATGATGAAGACATTGTACGCTTAAGCTGCAGCCGCTCTCTTGTCCCCGAAGGATATGAGTTGAAAATGGCGAAAAACGGTCCGGAGGGTCTCAAGATACTTGACGAAGAGACCTTTGATCTCGTACTCACTGATCTTAAAATGCCAAACATGGACGGGATAGAAGTGCTGGGGACTATCAAGGAGAAGTGGCCGAAGACAGACGTGGTCATCGTAACGGGATACCAGACTGTTGAAACCGCCGTAAAGGCGATTAAGCTCGGCGCCTTTGACTATATCGAAAAACCGTTCACACCTGATTCTTTGGTCGAGACCGTAACAAAAGTCTTTAAGGCACGGAATAAGTGAAGCTTTTTCTTTTTTGTGCAAAATCAGCATGCAGCGTTAAAGGAGGGCAGTCATGAAAAGTAAGGGGAAGATTCTGGTTCTTGACGACGATCCTGTCGTAACCCTGAGCTGTAAGAGGATCCTCGGTGCAGAGGGTTTTAATATCATCACGGTTGATAAGGGAGAGGATGCCATCAAGAAGGTATCCAATGAAGAGTTCGACCTTCTTATATCAGACGTAAGGCTGCCTGACATGAACGGTATTTCGGTGCTCCGCGAAACAAAAATCGTCCAGCCCAAGCTTGACGTGGTGATTATCACCGGGTACCCCACACTCGACGAAGCAAAAGAGTCCGTCCGTTTAGGCGCTTTTGAGTTCATCGAAAAGCCATTTACACCTGACTTCATGCTGAACGTTGCGCGAAAGGTATTTGATACCCGCGGATGGATACTGAGGAAAGCGTTCATCGATGATTTCAGAAACGACATCGTCAATCTTCGCGACACCCAGAACCCGGTCCTGTTCTATAAGGAAGGGACCTGGGCACGGCCGCTGAAGGACAACATATGGGAAGTCGGCTGCGATGCACGCTACTGGCTCCTGGCCGGTCAGCTCGCATCCATTGAACTTCCTCAGAATCTGCGGACGATCATGGCAGGCGAGAGCTTCGGCAAGATCCTTTCGAGCAGCGGCCAGACAGATGATCTGATCGCTCCCATGACAGGAAGGGTTACCGAAGTCAACCATCACGCTAACACTGCCATGAGCGCTCTCGTTCGGGACAACCTGAGCGAGGGATGGCTTCTCTGGCTTGCACGCATAGAACCGATAACTATTTAATGGAACTACTATTGAGGAGGATTTATGGCTGCTGAACCCAAGATCCTGGTCGTTGATGACGAACTCGTTGTCATCAAGAGTGCCGAACGGGTACTAAAGAGCGAAGGATACCAGATAGAGGGGGCGCTTGGGGGTCGGGAAGCGATCCTCAAGATGGAACAGGGCAATTATGATCTGGTCTTTACTGACCTGAAGATGCCGGAGGTTGACGGCATAACGCTTATTCGGTGGATCAAGAAATCCAGACCGAATATCGGGATCGTCATCATAACGGGATATCCATCGCAGGAGACCATGAAAGAGGCGATAGACCTCGGCATCATAGACTATGTGCCGAAACCTTTCACCCCCTCGGTTCTGCTTGATGTTACAAAAAGGGCTGTGCAGTGGGCTGAAGGAAGAAAACCCGCGGAGGAAAAAGGCGCGGAGGAGTT
The DNA here is from genome assembly GCA_016235245.1 of Nitrospirota bacterium. Taxonomy (NCBI): domain Bacteria; kingdom Pseudomonadati; phylum Nitrospirota; species Nitrospirota bacterium. The sequence goes on from JACRLO010000006.1 coordinate 40,355, forward strand.
CCCGCCGTCTATGGCGGCAGAGCTCGACAGGGTTATACGCGAATACCGCCACAGGCCGGGATGCCTGATCCCCGTTTTGCAGAGAGCGCAGGAAATTGTGGGATATCTCCCGCCAATCGTCCAGAAGCGTGTAGCAAAAGGTCTGAATATACCCCAGGCAGAGGTTCACAGCGTTGTCTCCTTCTACTCGTTCTTTACCATGAAGCCCCGCGGCGATCATAATATCAGGGTATGCCTCGGAACCGCATGCTACGTCAAGGGGATCGAGGGTGTTGTTGACAAAATCAGGGAAACGCTCAAGATCAATGTTGGGGAGACAACAGACGACAAGAAATTCTCACTCGAAGGAGTGCGCTGTCTCGGTGCATGCGGCCTGGCACCGGTCATGGTCATCGATGAAGATACCTTCGGCAATATGTCTGCAAAAAAAGCGATAGAAATAATCAATCGCTACTCACCTGTTACTGCAGAAGCATCTGCCGTTGCTGAAGAAGCGCTTGCAGGACAGGAGGAATAAGCATAATGGCTAAACTGAATATAGAAGATCTTAAAACGCTCCATGAAAAGAGCAAGGCGGCTTTCAGACCTGACAGCGGCAAGTATAAAACAAAGGTGACAGTCCATATGGGCACCTGCGGACTTGCCGCAGGCGCAAAACAGGTGATGGACACGCTCGTTGAAGAGGTGAAAAAGAGCGGCCTTGCAGACATCCTGATCGCAACATCAGGATGCGCAGGGCTCTGCGGCAGAGAACCGATCATGACGGTTGAGCAGCCGGGATCTGAGCCGGTCAAGTATTGTGACCTCAACAGTGAAAAGACCCAGAAGATTGTGAAGGAACATCTTGCCGAGGGCAACGTTGTCTCGTCAATGGCCCTCCCTGCCAAGAAAGATATGCCGTTCATGAATCTTCAGGAACTTCGCGTATTGAGGAACACCGGCTTTATGGATCCGGAAAGCATAGATGAATATATAGCGCGTGACGGGTATCTCGCAGCAGCAAAAGCGCTTACGATGACAAAAGAAGATATTATCAAGACCGTAAAGGACTCCGGTCTGAGGGGCAGGGGTGGTGCAGGCTTCCTTACCGGACTTAAATGGGAGTTCGCCTCACGGGTACCATCAGAAATAAAGTATATGCTCTGCAATGGTGACGAGGGCGATCCCGGTGCATTCATGGACAGGTCTGTCATGGAGGCTGATCCTCACTCTGTCATTGAGGGAATGATCATTGGTGCAAAAGCTATCGGAGCAAACTACGGATATATTTATGTCAGGGCTGAATATCCCCTTGCAGTCAAGAGACTGCAGATGGCCATTGACAAGGCAACCGAAATGGGCCTTTTGGGCAAAAACATATTAAACACCGGCTTTGACTTTGAACTCGGGATCTATCTCGGAGCAGGAGCATTTGTCTGCGGCGAGGAGACTGCACTTATGCGCTCCCTTGAAGGCAAGCGAGGCATGCCAAGGCCAAGGCCTCCCTTCCCTGCAGTCAAGGGGCTCTGGGACAAGCCTTCGGTGCTGAACAACGTAGAGACCCTTGCACAGATAGCACCTATCATTCTCAATGGGTCTGAATGGTACAGGACCGCAGGTACGGAAAAGAGCGCAGGCACCAAGGTATTTGCCCTCACCGGAGCGGTCAATAATGTCGGCCTTGTCGAAGTGCCTATGGGCATCCCTCTCAGGCAGATTATCTACGACATCGGAGGCGGCATCAGGAAAGGAAGAAAGTTCAAGTCCGTACAGCTCGGCGGCCCGTCAGGAGGCTGCATACCGGAACATCTTCTGGACATCCCCGTGACCTATGAAGACATCATGGCAACCGGAGCAATCGTCGGTTCAGGCGGCATGGTTGTCATGGACGACAATACCTGCATGGTCGGCACGGCAAAATTCTTTCTTGAGTTTACGGCTGACGAATCCTGCGGCAAGTGTACGCCCTGCAGGGTCGGCACAAAGATTCTTCTCGATATGCTCACTGACATCACCGAGGGGAAAGGCAAGGAAGGAGACATTGAAACGCTTGAGGACCTGAGCAGGGACATCATCACAACATCACTCTGCGGCCTTGGTCAGACGGCCCCCAATCCGGTCCTTTCTACGATCAGATATTTCAAAAACGAATATGAATCTCATATCCATCAGAAATGGTGCAAAGCAGGCGTATGCCGCAGCCTCACAACATTCATGATCGATGAAAAACTCTGTAAGGCCTGTGGTGCATGCCTCAGGGCATGCCCGGCAAAGGCAATAGTCGGCGAGAAGAAGGTGCCTCATAAGATCATCCAGGAACTCTGCGTACATTGCAGATCCTGCTATGATACCTGCAAATTCAACTCTATCAGGATCCTCCCTGCGGGCTTTGAAGGCGATCCAAATGAGTTCCTCGAAAAAGCCTCAGCAGGCAAAAAGGAGGAGAAATAAATGATTGAACTGATCATTGATGATAAGAACGTATCTGTCGAGGAAGGCACCACTATCCTCGCTGCAGCAAAAAAAGTCGGCATCAATATCCCCAATATGTGCTATGACAAGAGACTAAGACCATACGGTGGATGCAGGATCTGTGTTGTTGAGCAGGAGGGCAACCCGAGACTGCTCGCCTCATGTTCAACGCCGGCAGCAGCAGGCATGGTGATCAAGACCGATACACCAAAACTGAAAAAAGTTCGTCAGACCGTTCTGGAACTTATGCTTGTGCATCATCCGCTTGACTGTCCGGTCTGCGACAAAGCAGGAGAGTGCGATCTTCAGGACATGGCCTTTCAGTATGGCAAACCTGAAGGCAGATTTATCCGCCACAGGAAAGCCATGCCTTCAGATGTGAGGGGGCCCCTTGTAGAGCTCACAGCCAACCGGTGCATCCTCTGCGGCAAGTGTGTGAGAATATGCGCCGAGCACCAGGGACGCGGTGCTCTCGGCCTTATCGGCCGAGGTTTTCCTACCGTCGTTCAGCCTGCCTTCGGAGAAATCCTTGAATGTGACTACTGCGGACAGTGCATTGATATCTGCCCCACAGGCGCCCTTCTGAGCAAGCCCATGAAGTTCCAGGCGCGCGCCTGGTTCCTTGAAGAAAAAGATACGATATGTCCCTTCTGCGGATGCGGCTGCACACTTACCATAGGCACCCGGGAAGGCAAAATTCTGAGATCCCGCGCAAAAGAAGACAACGGCAGGAGTGAGGGCAACCTCTGCGGAAGAGGCAGATTCGGCGTCGATTACATCTACAGCGAGAACCGGCTGAAAACACCGCTCATCAGAAAAGATGGTGAGCTTGTTGCCGCAACATGGGATGAAGCCCTCAAGTATGCAGGCGACAGCCTGACCCGAATTGTGGCTGCTCATGGAAAAGATGCAGTTGGTGCGCTTGGCTCCCACCGCTGCACTAACGAGGACAACTACATGCTCAGGAAGTTCATGAGCACTGTTATCGGCTCTGCCAACCTTGATTCGTCCGCTGCGTTTGGATACTCGAGGGTCCAGCAGGCCCTGTCTATGGCCTTCGGCACAACATCTCACACCATTGACATGAAATACCCCCTGGGCAAAGATGTCATAATGGTCATTGAATCTGACATCAGCGCTACCCACCCCGTGTTTGGCCTGAATATCCTCAAGGCAAAGCGTGAAGGTTCAACACTGATCGTTTCAGATTCTCGTGAAACAAAACTGACACGCCACTGCAGCTCTCATCTCCGGACGGAAAGCGGCACATCGGTGGCATTCATAAACGGCCTGATGAAGGTTATCATTGATAAAGACCTTTTCAACAGACAGGTCGTTTCGAAAATTGAGGGATTTGATACGTTCGAAAAAAGTCTTGGTGACTATACCCCGGACAAGGTTTCAAAAATAACACGCGTATCTGAAACAGAGATTACCGAAACAGCTGAAACTCTTGCAAAGGCAAAAAGCCGCATGATCTCATTAACCGTAAATGTTTCTGAAAACACCAAAGGGATGGACATGGTGCTTGCAGTTGCAAATCTTGTGCTGCTCCTTGGCGATGAACCGGAAACCCTTCAGATACCGGCGGAATATGCCAACACCCTCGGCATGACCAAAATGGGGATTGCACCTGAGGCAGGAACAAAAGATTTCTTCAATATGCTCTATGAGCAGGGTGCTGTTAAGGGGCTTTTCGTCATGGGCGAAGACCCTGTTTCAGCATATCCCTTCAGCTCAAGGATCCTGTCTGTGCTCAAATCCCTTGATCTGCTGATCGTACAGGACATTGCACTTACCGAAACCGCAAAGCTTGCACATATTGTGCTTCCTGCCGCAGGCTGGTCGGAAAAAGATGGGACATTTATTAATACTGAAGGCATCAGCCAGAAGCTCCAGCGGATCATTGAGACGCCGGGCCTGTCCATGCCGGACTGGAAGATATTGAGAAACCTTGCGCTTGCGATGGGCAAGGAGATAGGAACGAGAAGTGTTGAGGGCCTCTCTGAGGAAATAGCGAATACGGTGCTCAAAGAGAAGAAGCCTGCGGACAAAATGGCCTTTCACGCAGTACCCTATTTGGCAGGAGAAATCCCTTCGGCCGAGTATCCACTGGCGCTGGTAGTCAGGGATGTGCTTCAGCATTCAGGCAGCATGTCTACGCGCTCAAAGTCTCTCGATCTTGTCGTTTCTGAGGCATACCTTGAACTCAATGAAGAAGATGCGACCAAACTCGGTGTATCAGACAACAGTCATGTAAAGGTCTCCTCAAGAAGAGGCACGATCTACCTGAAGGCCAAAATAACCGACGCTGTCCCTGCCGGAACGGTTTTTTCATCAACGCATTTCCCGCATGGTCGTGTAAACACCCTGCTCTACTATCCTGAAAACGGCACAGCCAGTCCGTGCGCCGTAAAAGTAGAGTCTACAAAATAAAGAGGACAGATGGCAGCCTGTCCTCTTTGTTTAGCACCGCCAATATTATCACTCTATTCTGCTCCTCGCATGAAAAGCCCTGTTTTTTCACGAACATCGGAAAGCAGGGCTTATTTTTATTGTCTGTCGCTATGGTAGGATAATCAATTCAGAAATCCCGGGGGAATTATGCCTGAAAAATGGTCTGATGGGCTGCCAGATGATGCTTTTTTATCAGAAGCTGAAAAAACCTATATGAATGCTTTGACAAGGATAAAAGAAGGTCTGGCAAAAGGATTTGATTTTGATAGTGCAAGCGCCACGGTCAAGATCGATGATGAGTTCCTGAAACAGGATGTATTGGACGATGTGTTGAAGGTACTCATTGCCGAGGAGCATTTCGTAAAAAAGATTCCTCTTGAGCAGATCAGCCGGAAATTAAATCTGCCTGGCGACCGTCTTGAAAAAGCCCGGACGGAGATGCTTGAAGATATTGAAAGGTCCACTATCGGCGTCTTGCACAATGACGTCGAAAAAGAAACAGAACATTAGTCGCCTATGCTTTCTCCGCTTTTCAAGATAATCGTTTTATTGTTACTTCTGCTCATTCTGCCTCACTCGTCATTTGCAGGCATGATCATCGGCGGCGATAGCGTCTATACAATAAAAAAGGGAGATACGATTGAGCTTGTCGGAGCACGTACAGGTGTGTACTGGTGGAAGATCGCAAAGGATAATAATATCGACACAAAAAAACGCCTCCAGCCAGGCCAGGAACTGAAGATCAATACGCGGAAGATCGTTCCCGTAATGATCGATAGTGGAATTATCATCAATGTCCCGGACAGGACCCTCTATTCTTTTAAAAACAGCCGGCTTGTGCGGTCTTTTTCTGTCGGGATGGGGCTTCCCACGTCAAAAACATCTTCAAGCTGGAAAACGCCAATCGGAAAGTTCAAGGTGATCGCAAAAAAGAAAGACCCGACATGGTATGTTCCCCCTTCGATACAGGAAGAGATGGAACTGGAAGGGAAAGAGGTCATCACCTCAGTACCGCCCGGACCGGACAATCCGCTCGGCAGATACGCAATAAAAACCTCGCTGCCCGGCATCATGATCCATGAAACGAACAAGCCGGCGTCAGTCAACCAGTACAGGAGCCACGGATGCATACGCGTACTTCCCGAAAACATGGAAAAGTTCTTCGAAGAAGTTGAGCCGGATGCGCCGGGTGAGTTATTATATATGCCTGTCAAAGCCGCTGTCTCTGACAAGGGACGGGTCTTCCTCGAAGTTCACAAGGATTTCTACCGCAGGATCAAAAACTTGAAGGAAGAGGCGAAGACGCAACTTGAGAAAACCGGTGCTGCCAACAAGGTAGACTGGCTAAAAGTGGAAAAGGTCCTGAAAGAACGATCAGGCATTGCCGAGGATGTAACACTATGATATCAAGAAGAACATTTATACAGGGTTTGGCTGCTGTTGCAGTTCTATACCCCTATACAAAGGCAGTTGGAAGCGTTCCCTCCGAAAGAACATTAAGTCTTTATAACGTCCATACGGATGAGAGCCTTGATGTTACGTATTTTTCTGATGGGTCCTATGACTATGAAGCACTCGGAAAAATTAACCGGCTTATGCGGTGTCACCATGCTGATGAGGTAAAGCCGATCAGCACAGGGGTTCTTGACCTGCTCTGCGACATAAAAGACCGGCTTCATAAGGACCGGCGCATCGAAATAATATCAGGATACCGTTCTGCCGCCTATAATGAATATCTGCGGACCAGGAGCAGAAAGGTCGCACGTGACAGTTTTCATATGCAGGGGCTGGCTATCGATTTTTCGGTCAGCGGATTGAGTAAAAATACCCTTTCGGGGATCGCCAAATCTTTTTATGCAGGCGGCGTTGGGAAATATCGGGAATTCGTGCATATTGATGTCGGTCCTGTCAGATACTGGTAAAATCTTTTTATAAGGATAGAGACATGGGAAAAGAAGCAAAACAGCTAAAGGAACTTTTTAACGATATCGTTGAGTATGTCAGGATTAACCATACTGAAGCCATAGACAAGGCGTACAGCTATTTCTGGGATGGGGAAACTCCTGATGAGTTTTTGGCCGGCAGTGCACTTATGCTCGGGTTCCACAATTTTGAAGACTGGATGGTATTTGACCATAAGATCAATGAAGAAGGCGATACCTATATTGACCTTTTCCTCAGGGATACCAAAGATCTTGATGATCAGGCAATCGATCTTCTGCGCAAGGCAAAAGACTCGGTAATAAGCCTCTATGAGGTCGCCTCTGTTGTCACGGATAAAAAAGTCATTCTCAAAGATATTCTTTTTGACAGGGAAGCTGAGCTGAAAGAGAAATCGCTCACGCAGAGCCTGAAAAAAGGCGATCTGTTCGCAACACGGCTTTTCAAACTCGACAATATCGATGTTATGAGCGCCTCTGTCTATCCCTACACCCCCGGTCAGAAAGAAAAGGTCCTTGCCTATGTTAATAAACAATTCAGGCGTTACATTAAAAATGTGAACCCTGACGGAACCATGCAGGACTATCTCAAAAATTATGGTGATGTTTTCAACCTGATCTGGATGAATTTCATTATCGAGCCCCCCGAAAAAAAGGCCTGACCTCTCTCGGTCTGTTTTTTGCTCCCTGCCATCTGAAAATCCTGAGACATTCTCAGCGATTTTCTGATACATTATGACTATGATAAATTGCGATCAGGCGTCTATCAGGACAGCCGGACTGATCATCATAGGCAATGAGATCCTGTCGGGCAAGACTCAGGACCAGAACTCTTTTTTCCTTGCAACAGAACTCCGAGCCCTTGGCGTAAGCCTCGTCCGCATATCCGTAATCCCCGATGACCTTGAGATGATCAGCAAAGAGGCTGTGCTTTTTTCTGAGTCCTTTGATCTCGTCTTTACCACTGGGGGGGTCGGCCCGACCCATGATGACATCACCATGTCAGGCGTTGCAAAGGCCTTCGGTGTACCACTCATACGGCATCCGGTGCTTGAAAGAAGATTCCACGAGCGCTATGGTGAAGCGGTAAACAATGCGATTATGAAAATGGCTGAAGTGCCTGAAGGCACTGAGGTCATCGAATTTGCAACCAACAATTTCCCTCTGGTGGTCTTCCGAAATATCTATATCTTCCCGGGCATTCCCCGCTATCTGCAGGAGAAGTTCAACCTTGTCAGGGAGCGCTTCAGGACATCGGCATTTTTTTTGAAACGGATCTATCTGAGGGCAAATGAAGCCGACATTGCAGCGATTCTTAACACTGTTGTTGCAAAAAATGACTGCGTTACGTTCGGCTCCTATCCCATCCTCGGCAACGACGACTATCAGATCATTGTGACGGCAGAGTCAAAAATAGAGGCTGATCTTACCGTCGCACTCGAAGAACTCATTCAGAACCTCCCCCAAAATATCATTGTAACGGTGACATAGCAAAGGGCCGGGGATATCTCCTCCAGCCCTTTCTCTGTGCATCAGGAACCAGATCTTCTATACCGGCTGTAGCTTAGGGATCATCGGCGTCATGCCTTCCTGCTTGATATCTCCCTTTATCCCGATAACCGTTTCGCTATAGGGAATGTCTTTCCCCGAATTCTTGATCGCCTGCTGAGTAATATAGGCAAGACCTCCGCAGCAGGGGACTTCCATCCGGACGACACTTACGCTCTTGATCGAGAATTGTTTAAACATATCGGTCAACGTTTGAAAATACTCCTGAGCGTTATCGAGCTTCGGGCATCCGATGATAACTTTTTTCCCCTTGATGAATCTGCTATGGAACCCGACAGCAGAGAATGCTGTGCAGTCTGCGGCAAGCAGAATGTCGGCATCATTGAGATAGGGGGCTCCTGTCCCTATCAACTTCAACTGAATAGGCCAGTTCTGAAGCTCGGGACACTCGTCTCCTGACACTGCTGCAGTTTCCTTCTTATCCGAAAAGTTCACCGGCTTCATACCTGAGCATCCGCATCCTTCTCCCATTTTGTTGCCTCCTTTATACTGATATCTGCCATGTCATTGGTCTGGCTTATGACCTAAGTATAAAACAGCCTGCCGATATCCGCTATGATTTAAATCATCCTGCCGATGAAACAGATTGTTGTTTGCTGCATGGGAAAGGAAATGTAAGCCCGAATAGCTAAAGCGACCGCAGGTGACAATGAGTGATGCTACGAAAGCGTACCGATAAATCCGGTCAGTTTTTCGGTATTTTCTTCCGGCATATTCAGAAATTCAACGCCGATAGCAAACCGTTTTGTTTCTGCAGTTTCAATCGGTATGCAAGAGGCTACCCGGCCTGCAAAACTGATTTCACTGTCTCCCGGAAGGGTTATCTCCATGGGCCACTGCTGATCGAGTTCAAGGGCATTTTCACTTTCGATGAGCATGCCTCCCAGACTGATTTTTTTGACTGAAAAGTCTTCCGGACAAGTCAGGATGAATTTGCCGTTTGCAACGACATGGAATCTCATGTTAACCCTGAGACCACTCAGGCTGTGGAGCTCTACGGAATCCTTCTCTGCCTTATATGACTCAATAAATTTTATAAGGGTATTGATTTTTTCACTGGCGAGATCGTCGAATCTCATGCCGACCGAGTAGAGCGGTACAACGTCTCCCTCTGCTGTTTTTCTGCTCCCACTGAGCGTAGACCAGATAACGGCCCCCTTGACCGATATGGACCGGTCTTTTGTTTCAATCCGGAGCATATATTCACTGCCCATTTTCAGCGTCCGGTCGATTTGTAGCGAAATACCGCCAAGACTGATGTCGATAATATCAACCGTACTTGCAAACATCATTTTCCCGTTGATCTTCATGATATCGGTGGCGAATCGTTTGAATTTTCTGTGTTCCTGTCCCATAGATGGTCTCCCTGTATCCCCAGTAGCCGTAAGTATTTATTATACTGATATGGCTGTATTCTTTACCACACTTCACCCCATCTTCACCGCTATTCCATCTGGTATTTCTTCAGCTTCCTCTTCAGGGTAGAAAGGGATATGCCGACCGCACGGGCTGCCCTGCTGTAGTTGCCTGCATGTTCCGCGACTGCAGAAAGAATATGGGTTTTCTCCATGTCTGTAAGGGTTGAAGACGAACCTGCTGCAGATTTTTGCTCAGCTGGCCTCAAAGTCTGTTCTGCCTTTTTCGGTCTAATCGTAAGAAGCTCAGCCGGTTTCAGCTCAGTTCCCTGCTGCAGGATAGCTGCTCTCTCGAGAATATTTCTCAGTTCCCTCACATTGCCGGGCCAGTTATACCGCATCATCTTTTCGATCTGACCGTCCGCAAGCCTGAGAGGTCTCCCTTTTGCAACTTTCGAGATCAGAATCTCACAAAGCGCCGCAATATCTTCTATTCTTTCTCTTAATGGCGGCAGATGCATCTTAATGACCCCAAGGCGGTAATAAAGATCCTCCCTGAATGTTCTGGCTCCTATGGCCCTTTCAAGGTCAACACTCGTGGCGGCAATTACCCTTACCTGGGCCTGAAGAAGTGCCGTACCTCCAAGCCTGCGGTATGCCCCGTCATCAAGAACGCCCAGAAGCTTTGCTTGAAGTGCTATAGGCATCTCGCCAATTTCATCAAGAAAGATCGTTCCTCCCTCTGCCATCTCAAACATCCCTTTTTTCGTTGTGACTGCTCCAGTAAATGCACCTTTTTCATGCCCAAAGAGCTCGGCCTCGATCAGGCTTTCAGGAAGGGCAGCACAGTTGATGCTGATAAACGGCCTGTGCCTGTACTGGCCGCCATAATGGATCGAGCGCGCAGCAATATTTTTCCCTGATCCGGTTTCGCCAGTGATCAGCACTGGCGCATCAGCATCGGCAGCAAGGCTGATAAGCCGATGGATTTCTGCAATTGCCGTGCTGTTTCCAACAGGCAGATGTTCCTCGCGTTCCTTGTCTGAACGGTAATTCTGAAACTGCTCAATCTTTTCAAGGCCGAGGACCCTCATGGCCTGGGCTATGGCAAGCCCAAGCTCTTCAAGTTCAAAGGGTTTTGAGAGATAGTCAAAGGCCCCGCCCCTGACCGCTTCTACGGCATTATCAAAGCTCGGGAAGGCAGTAGTAAAAACTATCTTTGTCTGACTATTAAAATTCAGGATAGTCGGACAGAGGGTATAGCCTTCGGCATCAGGCAATTTCTGATCAAGGAGCAGCACGTCAACCCGTATTTTTGCGCAGATAGCAATACATTCCGCGGCCGTATGCGCGACAGATACCACGGTATCATCGGCCTTAAAATATTCCTGTACTGACATGCAGAAATTTCTGTCGTCATCAACGATCAGAATGCTCCTCTTTATTTTATGCATTGGCGCTGCTATCTGCAGGCAGACTCAGGGTGACCGTTGTCCCGGCATTTTCTGCGCTTTCGATTTCTATCGTCCCGTTCATCTTAAACATCATCTTCTTTACAATCACCAGTCCCAGACCCGTCCCATGGCTTTTTGTGGTTGAAAAAGGCTGAAAAAGATGTTTTTTCTGCTCTTCTGGGATTCCCCGGCCATTGTCCCTTACCCTGATGACAAACCTGCTGTCTGCCCTGAGCGTACTGATACTGATCTCTGGCGATTCGATATCCTGGAGCGCATCCGATGCATTGACCAGTATGTTCAGCATTACATGCTGCAAGGCACGCGGATCGAACAGGCCATATTCGGCATCAGGTCTGAAGAAAGTCTTGATCCTGATCTTATGGGTGCTGAAGTCGCGTTCGACCATGGCCAGAAGATTGTTCATAAAGGATGCGACATGGACTTCCCGGCATTCAGGGTTCTCATACATGCTGAAGTTTTTGAGGTCTTTCAAAAGGATTTCAACCCTGCCGATGTCCGAAAGCATCCGGTCGAGAAGCTCGTTTACCGCTTCTTTCGAATAGCTTGGAAGATTCTTCTTGCATACCGCAAGTGTTGTCTTGATAGAGTTTATCGGGTTGCCCAGTTCATGCCTTATGCCGGAAAAAATATAGCCGAGATTATCCATGGTGTTCACAGCCTCTGCTATCGCCTGCAGTCTGGTCCTTTCCGTTATGTCCGTCACATACAGCCAGAGGTAGGTATCCGAAATAAGATAAATAGTATAGCCGATAAACTTGTTGCCATATCGAAGGCTGCGCGGTTCCACGAGGTTGGCAGACAGAAACGGAATTTCGATGTCCGACAGCAGAAGAGAGACCAGTGCATCGTAATCCTTCGGTTTTATGGTGCCCCGGAATATTTCAATGGCCAGCTTATTCTGGAAAAATACTTCCTTCTTCGAGATATCAAAGCCTATGATGCCCAGGCTGATATCATCAAGAATGTTCGCATAGATACACTCGCCAAGGCACGGTGTTTTGCTGATAGGGCAGGCCTTCCCCTCTCCCCGGTGGGAACAGGTAGTCATCTGCGCAGCCGCGACAAAGTCTTTCATGTCACCTCGTTACAGGACTTATTCTTTTTCTCGGGTAATCTCTGCCCCGATTTTCTTTAATTTTTCTTCGATCCTTTCGTATCCCCTGTCAAGGTGATATATCCTCTTTATGGTCGTCTCTCCCTCTGCCGCAAGAGCAGCCACAATAAGCGATGCACTAGCCCTCAAATCAGTTGCCATGAGCGGAGCGCCCTTTATCTTCTTTGCGCCTCTGATCGTTGCAATACCGCCTTCGATCGAGATATCAGCACCCATCCTTTTGAGTTCTGCAACGTGCATGAACCGGTTTTCAAATATCTTCTCGGATATCACGCTTGCGCCTTCGGCCATACACATCATAGCCATGAGCTGGGCCTGCATGTCAGTCGGGAACCCAGGATAGCGCATGGTTGTTGTGCTCACAGCCTTCAGCCTTTGCGGCCCGATCGCCCTGATACCCTTGCTCACCGGGCTAAAGACAATCCCGGTATCCGTCAGTTTGTTGATCACCGCATCGAGATGATCAGGCCTGCAGTTTTTAATCGTAATATCGCCTCCGGTTATGCCTGCTACCGCCATAAACGTGCCTGTCTCTATCCTGTCCGGTATGACCGTATGCCTGAGAGGCTTCAGTTTCCTGACCCCCTCGATCTCGATGAGACTCTCCCCCGCACCTTTTATCTTCGCTCCCATCGAAATAAGGGCATCTGCAAGGTCAACCACCTCAGGCTCGCGTGCAGCGTTCTCTAAAAAAGTCCTGCCCTCTGCCAGCGTTGCGGCCATCATCAAATTCTCGGTACCGGTCACGGTCGGGATATCAAAATAAATGTGCGCACCTTTCAGTTTCTTTGCCTTTGCAATCACATACCCTGAATCAAGCGTTATGACCGCCCCCATCTTTTCAAGCCCCATCAGGTGCAGGTCTATGGGGCGTGCACCGATTGCGCATCCGCCGGGAAGTGACACTTTTGCCTTGCCAAGGCGGGCGACAAGCGGACCTAAGACAAGAACAGATGCACGCATGGTGCTGACCAGGTCATAGGGAGCTTCAAAATGCGATATTTTTGAGCAGTCAAGAATTGCCTTGTTCTTTTCGAGGTGAAAACCTGCCCCTAGGTTTGCAATGAGGCGGCCCATGGTAGATACATCCCTGAGATGCGGGACATTCCGGAGTATATGTTCGCCGGGTGCAAGGAGGGTTGCAGCCATGATCGGAAGCGCAGCGTTCTTCGATCCACTGATCGTAACAGTTCCTTTCAGTCTTTTGCCGCCTCTAATAACAAGTTTGTCCAGATTAATCTCTCCTTACATCTTTTTCGGTATTGTAATACAAAAGCAGTGATTTGGCATAACTCAAATATGGTATATTTCAGGTATGAGAGAATTTATCATCTACCAAAACGATGACAACACATGGATTGCCGAGGCAAAAGAACTCCCTGGTTTTTATATGAAGGGCAAGACCGAAAAAGAAGCTCTCGAAAAGATCCAGACCGCATTGAAGATCTACTATCCCTGCAGGTGCGACGACTGATCCGGAGCAGGCCGGCAGATATTCTTCTGCACACAGCTTATCACTAAATCCGGCATCCTGCCTCTTTTTTCGCCCTGAATAGTTGACAAAGCCCCCCTCGTGTGGTTCAATAGTTATACAACAAATCAATCAGATCTTCCCTAAAACAACCCGGGCTCATCACGTTTTTTCCCATATGTTCAAATGCAGCCAATTCAATAATAAACCAGGGGTTTACAAGGATGTAACGTTATGAACGTTATGGCCAATGTAATTGTTTTAGGAACAGGTTTTGAGGAGGTATGTATGTTAACAGCTATGACAGAGAAGTCGGTGGATGCACAAACTAAGCGGATATTGCTGATGCCATTTGTTTTTTTGATTATTGTTGCGATGATAGGCCTTGCAGCTGCATATACGGTAATTATACCGGGAGAATTGGCTCACACGCTCTCTTTTTCATCTCTCCGCACAGGCAGTGACGAGGCTGCAAAAAAGAGGGTTCTGGACTGGATGGCAGAGAACTCTGCCGTACCAGAGCAGGTATTAGCAAAAATCTACAACGCGGCCGCAGTTACCGGCAACAGGGACCTGATCCTCGCCATCTGTCTCGTGGAGTCCAACTTTAACCCCAATGCAGAAAGCGATAAGGGTGCAATCGGCCTTATGGGGATAATGCCGGGCGTATGGGTAAAAGAACTGAAGGAGCAAGGCATCATACGGGAGAGAGACGACCTTTACAATATATCGGGCAATATCGCAGCCGGTGCCCATGTGCTTGCAACGTATATGTCGGAAACAAGCGATCTCAGGCTGGCGCTGATCCGTTACGTGGGGGGCGCTTCCTGGTATGCGACCAAGGTTTTGCAGGCGCAAAAACAGATCAGGCTGGCACAAAACGCAGACCAAAGCCTCCCTTTTTCTTCCCTTCGGAATTAAGAACTGAGCGCGGGGATGCTCATCAGAAATCATATCCCGCGGCTCAGCTTACGGGTGATCAAGGTGGCCGGTCTGAGGAATGATCCGTCTGTAATCCTGATAAGAGACTGAGGATTCCCATCTGCCTGTCAGCTTGGCAATCGTAATACTCCCAAAAAAAAGAGCGATGATCAGGCAGACAAACAGAAGTGGATGCCACGCATTCCTCCTTGGCAGAGCAATATCAAGCGCGCCTTTAGCCGGACAATGGCTTACGCAGGTCAGGCATCCGGTGCATTCCGGAGATCTCACCTGCTTCAGCGTCTCCACCGGCAAAAGAGACGGACAGTTTTCCGTGCACTTCCTGCAATGAATGCATGCCTCTTCATCCCTCCTGATCTTGAGCGGGCTCAGTATACTCAGCAATCCGAGAAGTGCCCCATAGGGGCAAAGGTATCTGCACCAGAAGTTCCGGTAAAACAGAGAAAAGACAAAGAGCAGAGACAGGGAGATCGTTGTCGTTCTTGTCATCTCTGTGAAAAAGAAGAGCATCTTCACATCTGCTATTTTGTAGTAGTCGTTCTCAAGGAAATGCAAGATCGCGGGCGCAGGCATCTTACTAATAATCACATAGATAAAGAACGCCATGAGAAGGTATTTTACGGACCTTAGGACATAGTCTGCATATCGAGGAACAGAAAAATTCCTGCCAAAGATCTTTTTACCGAGTCTCCAGACGCTGTCAGAAAGAGCACCCACAGGACATATCCATCCGCAGAACCCTTTTTTCAGAACAAGGGCCATGGCAATGGCTGAGGCAAAGATGACAAGTCCTGCAGGATGGATACGGTCGAATACGCCTTCCATGATCCAGAGCTTAAGGCCCATAAGCGCGCCAATAGGAAGAAAACCTTCAACTGCGGGGAAGCGGTTCTTTAATACCTCTTCTGCGCCTCCTGCCGGCAGCGCTTCCATAGCAAGGAAATGGTCAGTGAAGACAAAAAAGCGATAGCCTGCATAGAGCAGAAAGAGAATTATTCCCCACTGCACCGTGTAGCGCAGATGCCGCACGTAGGCCCGTTCGATCTTTCCCATTAATATAGTGTAATTAAAAGAGACCGAAGATTATATGATCTATGACATGGAACGGCACGCGGTTAGGTGTTTGAACTATCAGTCAGGTATTCACAATACAGACGTATTTTGACCTGTTGGCAGATAACGCTTCCTCTTCATACTTATCGGGCGAGCAGAATTCGAATTACCGCGGACATCTTTGTTGCGCCTGGCGCTACAGAATGTGCAATGCCCGCAGCTGCAACAGCCATAAAAAACACAATCGTAAAGGGGATAACCGTGGCTCCCAAAACACTGCCTATCCAGTCAGGATTGTCCATGCGTTTCATGCTCTTGACAAGGCCTGAAGCGAGAAGGAAATCAAATGCAGCCTCGGCCAGTATTGCAGGCGCTGCATAGACAAGATAAAAGGCAGCTCCGAAGACAACGGCAAGAATCAGTGCGAGAATGATAAGAAGTATGCCGGCATCCTCCACATCAAATATTCCTGCCACTGCTTTCCCTGTCGCATCGGTTACGCTATTTCCTGATGATTTGGATGCTGAGGCAACAGCATCCGGCAGCGCCCCCTGCTCAAAGAAGGCTGATGCACCGCCCCCCTCAAATTGTCCCCCGCCGCCCCCAAAAGACAGGTTTTCTGTCAATGAGTCCCCTCCGGTCGGGAGGCCATCCGGAATGATGTTTACGATATCGGCATTCGAAATAAAGCTGTCCCCTTTCCCTTTCCCTTTTCCTTTACCGCTGCCGGAAGACGTCATATAGAGGAGCCAGAGCTTGAGGAAACCGAAGAAAGCGAGATAGGAACAAAACACTGCAAGGGGATATCTGATGAGCATGCTGCTGAGCTGCAGATGAAGCAGGGCCCAGCTCACGATAAGACCAGAAAGGGCTGTCCCGGCGAGGATAAGCGACATATGGAAGCGGAGAAAGAACCGCTCCCTGAGGAACCTCACAAACTTTTCACGCCCGCGCAGCCGTCCGGTGATTTTCATGACTCAGAAAACTATACATGCCCGCCCGTCGGTAAGGCAACTTCCCCTTCTTTTCGGAGCAGAATTAAGGCAGACTCTCAGAAGGACCTCAAGGCGCCAGTATTGGGTGTTAGGCTGCGTGAAGAACCTTGATGGTCTTTTTGTCGTCTGCCGTCTTGATCACGCAGGTCGCCGTCTTCCCGGAGCTGGTAGTGGAATAAAAATAGTAGATATTAATGCCGGCATCCGCGATGATCTCTGATATCCTCTCAAGCGCTCCAACCTTGTTTGCCATTTCCACCAGGATAACCGACGACTCCTGTATGTCATCAGCGCCGATCTTGTCGAGGGCCTTCTCTGCCTTTACAAGGTCGTCAACGATCAGAGTAAAGGTAGCTTTACGGCTCATGCCGCTGGCCGAATAGCCGGTGCCGGCCAGTATGTTGACATTCTCCGCTGCAAGCGCGGCTGCCACTTTTGCCGTCAATCCGGTACTGTCCAGAAACGTAGCCGTTATCTCTTTTGCGGGCCTGGCTGTAAATGCCGGAACTGCCGACACTGTCACTGGTGGCTTTGCTGCGGCTTTCTTGACATTCTTTGGAGTCACGTTCTTCGCTGCTTTAGCCATGGTTTCTCTCCTTATGGTAATGACTGCTCTTAATTTACTATATCCTGAGGGCGCAGAACAAGCTCAGGGTCCGTGCCGACTGCGTAATGTTATCTCCCCATGCTCAGCGCCTGACCGAGTGCCGGAATGAAATCTTTTTTTCTCGACATTACGCGCGGCAGTATACATTTGCCGTCTTCGACCTTTACATGAAAGGCCTTCTCGACAATCCATATCTCGCCTTTGAGAAGAACCCGCTCATAGGACGCAAGAAGCGGATTTGTGATAAGGAGCACGGTAAGGTCATAGCCACCAGCAGATCTTATATGCTCCAGCTCGTTCAGCAGGTCCTGTTCTATCCAGTCTATTTCTTCACAGTCCAACACCATCATCTGGCTAACCCCTAATTTTTTCCCGCCGACAAGAAATTCCTTAAAGTCTGCTGCAATCAATTGCGCTGTTGTCTTCCCCTCTATATTAATGCTGGCATGAAGGAGCTCCTTGCCATACTCCTTAAGCGATATGCCGGCGATCTCTGCCAGCCGGGCCGCTGCCTGGCAATCGCGTTCAGTCGTAGTCGACAGTGTGAGTAAAAGTGTGTCTGAGAGGATGCCGGAAAGGAGCACCCCTGCGATCTCCTTCGGTATCTTCACCTGCCAGAGAAACATCATGCCAGAAACGACCGTGCATGTACTGCCGACCGGGTCGTTATAGACATAGATAGGCGCCACGGTCGAAATATCTCCGACACGGTGATGGTCGATGATCTCAAGGATCTCTGCCTCGTCAATATTGTCGACAGCCTGTGATACCTCATTATGGTCAACAAGGATCGCCCTTTTCCGCACAGGGTTGAGGAGATCCGTTCGCGTGATAAACCCGATCAGGCGGCGGTCCCCGTCTATGGCCACTGCAGAGCGGTATTCTGATTCGAGCACCTTTTTCCTGAGTTCAGATATCGGTGTAGAGAGGCCGACCTCAGATGTGCGCGAGCACATAATAGATGCAACAGGCTCGGACATGGTCATAAGCTGCACCGTCGCATATGCCTGATGGGGTGACGATATCAGCAACGTGCCGTGCTCCTGCGCTGCAGCTGCCACGTCACTTCCGATCGGCATGCCGTCGGTAACAATCAGCGCTGAACAGCCCGAGGTGATAAGATCGAGCTGGATATCCTGCTGGTCGCCGATAATGACGACGTCTCCGGGACGTATTCTGTTCAGAATCGTACCTTTCTGCATCGACGCCGTATGGATCCTCCCGGTGAGCAGCTGTACTCGCGTTGCATTACAGATAACCCGGCCACCAAGGGTCTTGATAAGTATATCGAGGCTAATGGGTGCATGGGATAAGTCAGAAAAACCGGCACTCTCCATGTAATGGCTTGCAATGTCCTTGAGACCGACGATGCCTGAAACCCTTTGGCTGTCATCAACGACGGGGAGCGCCCGGACGCCGCTGTTCTTCATCAGCAGTGCCAGTTCGTGCACGGAGTCCTGTTCACGAACCGCAATCGGCTTTTTCATCGAAAGGTCGTTTACCGTTGCGGCAATACTCTCCATTTCAGTCGGCACCGGTACCTTGAACCGCTCGAGAACGAACTTCGTCTCCTCATTGATCTTGCCGGCACGGACAGGGGTAAAGAGAAACCGTTTGTCTGTTATATTCTTGAAGTGTGAATAGCCTATTGCGGAGCAGACGGAATCAGTGTCCGGGTTCTTATGTCCGATAACATAAACGATCTTCGTATCCTGTGGTGTCATATTATTCTCATACCCTGCCCTTCATCATGATTTTGAGCCTCAATCCCGGCCGTTGACGCCTTTATTTTCCAATACAGAAGCTGCTGAATATTTTCTGCAGTATCTCGTCGGTGGTAATGGTTCCGGTTATCTCGCCGATCCGGTCAAGGCTTTCCCTCATCTCGACAGAGAACAGTTCAAGGGGGTTATCCCCTGACAAAAGGCTGACGGCTCTTCCGAGCGATTCAGCTGCGCTGTCCAGTGCAGCCTTATGCCTGATGTTTGTGACCACAACGCCCTCCCGTTCTTCTTTCCATCCAAGAAGGTTTGATTCGAAGATAACAGACTTGAGCTTCTCGATTCCATCGCCAGTGACCGCAGAGAGACAGAGGTATTGCATCCCTTCAGCAGCACTCTCATCCAGTGATATCTTCTGCGGCAGATCCGCCTTGCTGATGGCTATCACAACATTCTTATCCCTGATAAGGGCAAGAAGATCCCGGTCCTCCTGCCTCAATGGCTCGCTTCCGTCAAACATGGCAACGATAAAATCAGCCTGCGACAGTGCCTGTATGCTTCTCCTGATCCCTTCCCGCTCGATAATCTCATCAGAGCTGCGAATACCTGCGGTGTCCATGATCCTGATAGGCAGGCCATTGATGTTCAGATAGTCTTCAATCAGGTCGCGCGTTGTGCCGGGCAGATCCGTGACAATTGAGCGGTCCTTCTGAAGCAGGGTATTCAGAAGCGATGACTTGCCGACATTCGGCCTGCCCACGATAGCGACAGAGAGCCCATCTCTGAAGAACCTCGCCTCATTGAACGTGTCCGACAGTCTCCTGATCTCCCCGCCTACGTCCGAGAGTTTTTTCTCAATCTCTTTTTTTGAGATTGTCCCAATCTCATCTTCAGGAAAGTCGATATACGCCTCTACAAAGGCAGTTATCTCTATAAGCCTCTCACGTATTTCAGAGAGTTTCCCGGCAAGTCCGCCTCTGAGCTGCTCGCCGGCTATTCTCATGCTTTCATTGGTCTTTGCATTGATAACGTCGATTACCGCCTCTGCCTGGCTTAGATCTATTCTGCCATGAAGAAACGCCCGCTTTGTAAATTCTCCGGGCTCTGCTACCCTTGCTCCCTGACTCAGGGCGATCTCAAGTATCTGTCTTGCGGAGACGATACTGCCATGGCAATTAATCTCGATAACATCCTCGCGCGTGTATGTGTTTGGCGCACGCATTACGGCAAGGAGAACCTCGTCCACCAGACGTTGGTCAGCGGGTTCGACAATATGGCCATAGAGCATTTTGTGAGATGGAGCACATGAAGGCTTTTCATTGTTTTTTGAGCGAAAGATCCTGTCCGCAATTGAAACGGCATCAGGCCCGCTCAGGCGTATAATGCCAATCCCTCCCTGACCCACAGGAGTCGATATGGCAGCTATCGTATCGTCAGAATAATTCATGATTTATTGCTCATAACTCCTTCATTGATAGGCATGCTTGTATTATATGAGATCAGGTGAAAAAGTCTGTAGGTCTTGACGTATTCCACGTTGCATTCAAAATGATAACAAGGCGGCAAGGAGGAAGCAACGCAGGCATACTGTTGTGTATGTTGAGGAGCTGACGACGAAGCCAACGCAGTTTGCGTTTGAATGCAACGTGGAATTAATGAGCTGGTTCGTTTGCGAGGCTTCTGTTGACAAAGAACTGCTGAATGATACCGAGTATATTGCCGATAAGCCAATAAAGGACCAGACCTGATGCCATATTCAGGAAGACAAAGGTGAAGATGAGCGGCATCATCAGCATCATCTTTGCCTGGGTCGGGTCCATGGTTGAGGGCGTCATCTTCTGCTGAATGAACATGGTCGCACCCATGAGCAGCGGCAGGGGACCTAAGGCCAACCCTCCGACGAGAGGCAGAATTGCCGGGATATGACCAAAGAGCGTATCAGGGCCCGACAGGTCAGTGATCCAGAACATGAACGGCGCGCCTCTCAGTTCAATAGCCCTCAGTAAAACCTGATAGAGTGCAAGGAAGACCGGTATCTGAAGGAGCATCGGCAGGCAGCCTCCCAATGGGCTGACCTTATGCTTCTTATAAAGCGCCATCATTTCTGCCTGCTGTTTCTGGGGATCCTTCTTGTATTTCTCCTTGATCTCATTCATCAAAGGCTGGATTTCCTGAAGCTTCTTCATGGACTTCTGACTTTTCGTCATGAGCGGGATGAAAGGGATCCTTGTCACAATGGTAATCAGAATGATGGCCCATCCATAGTTGCCGAGGAACTGGTAGAAAAATTTGAGTATCCAGAAGAGTGGCCGCGCAACGATCGAAAAGAATCCGAAGTCAATTACATGTTCAAGCCCGATATTAAGCGCAGCGAGCCTGCCATCCTCCTTAGGTCCTGCATACAGATGAAACTTGATTGAACCGCTTTTCGCCTTGAATGCAACGACGGGAGAATCCTGCACCAGAAATGCCTTTGCCTCTTCAACAGGACCTGCCGGCACGAGCGCCGCAAAGAAATACTTGTCCTGTTGCGCAATCCATTTCAGATTCTCATGAAAGACCTTCGGTTCTTTCAGATCTTTGGCTTTCAGATCCTTGAGGTCCGAGCCGGTAAGTACGGTCGGCCCGACATGGATAGAGTCATCCTTCTCATATATGCCGAAATCACTTCCCAGGGTTATCCAATATTCAGGAAAACCGGAAACCTCATCGGTAAGATCAACCTGATATGTATCAGATGAAAAGGTATAGGTCCTTCTGACTGACTTGCCCTCTTTTGCATACTCAAAAACAAGCGTTCCTGTCTTGTTCGTAGTATCAAGCTTCAGGGGTCCGCCGATTACGGAGAAGTTGACGTTTGCAAGATCAAAGGAACTGCTTGTCCCCATGCCGGCGGCAGGGACAATCCCCGGTTTTCCCAGCAGCACAACATCCTTGCCGGCCTTGTCCTTATATGGTTTAATCGTCCATGACTTGATCGTGCCGCCGCGAGAGGTAAATACCGCAGAGAAAAGATCATTCTCCACAGTAACTTCTTTCTCATCAGCAGCAATAGTCTCTGCAACTGTTTTTGGGGGGGCTGCCTTCTGTGCAGGATCTTTTATTGCCGGTGCCGGCTGCTGCTCAGCAGGCTTTTGTTCCGGGGCTTTCTGAGGTTCGCCTGGGAAGAGATACTGTGATCCGACGATGACAAGAAAAGAGAGCACAACTGCAATGATGGTTTTATTGTCCATAGTTATTTGACCGGATCAACCCCGCCCTCATGAAAAGGGTTGCATCTCAGAATCCTGCGAGCGGCAAGGGCCGAGCCTTTCAATGCGCCATACTTCCTGACCGCATCGATCGCATACTCAGAACAGGATGGTATGAACCTGCAGCTGGAGGGGAGAAGGGGTGATATCATATATTTATAGAGCCTGATGATCGCTATGAATAGTATTTTCATGCTTTAGTCCTGAAAAGACCCTGCGTACGCTCCTGTCAAGGTCGAGAAACTCAGCCTCTGCAGCCATGCTCCGTGCAACCACAACGATGTCACAGCACAGGACACTTTCTGCCAGCAGCTTTCTGAAGATCTCCCTGAGACGCCGCTTGACCCTGTTTCTCGTAACCGCATTGCCGACCTTTCTGCTTACCACAAAGCCGAGCCTGCTCTGCTGAAGGCCATTGGGATGCACGTAGAGTATAAGGTGACGGGAAGGAAATTTACGGCCCTGCTCGAAGACGTGTTTGAATTCTCCTCTTCGAGTCAGTGTTTGAAGAAGGCTTCTCTTCAAACAGCCAGTCTTTTCCGTCCTTTTTTCCTTCTCCTCTTGATCACATTGCGGCCGCCGACCGTGCTCATTCTTACGAGAAAGCCGTGCGTCCTCTTCTGTTTCTTTGTGTGTGGATGAAATGTTGTATATGTTCCCATAGTTTTTTCCTGAGCGAGAATTATAACCATAGCCTTTTTAGAATGTCAAGGGGAGATGATCAAATAATGAGAAAATATGAGACGGGTTGGTAAAAAACTCCGGAGGCAAGGAGCGCAAGAAATGAGGAATGAGGCGTATTTGCAGATACTCCGCAGTGACGAGTTTTGAAGCGCAACGCAGCATACGGACTTTTTACAACCCCGTCAATTCTTGATAAATATAACCTAAAGAAGGTATATTATCAAACTAATTTTCTTACGGAGGTGTCTCATGTTTACAGACTTGGCTTATGCGATGGGCGCGAACCCGCAGGCAGGACAGGGACAGGGCGGCGGACTGATGGGATTCCTTCCTCTTATCCTTATCTTTGTTATTTTTTATTTCATGCTCATAAGGCCCCAGCAGAAAAGAGCAAAAGAGACAAAGGCCATGATCGATAACCTGAAAAAAGGAGACAAGGTCATAACCTCCGGCGGCGAATATGGTGTTGTCGAAGAGGTTAAGCCAAGCGAAAACGTAAAGGTAAAATATGGCAAAGGCTTTATCGCTTCTGTCAGGACAGAAGAAGACGAGTAGTTGTTAAACAGGCCGTTGCTTCATCTGCATGTTTTATGCAAATCAATATGATTATATTTCCCGGAGGTTATTAGATGAATAAAAGCATTTTCTGGAGATTCCTTTTTATCGGGATAGCTGTCGTTGCGGCAGTTGTCTTTTTCCTGCCCAATACTCCCTTATTCAAGAGCATGCCGGAGTGGTGGCAGAAGAATATGCCGAACAAGGGCATCGTTCTCGGCCTTGACCTGCAGGGTGGCCTGCATCTTGTCTATGAAGTTGAAGCTGACAAGGCCGTCGAAACCACGGTCAATGGATACGCCGATGCTATAAAGGCAATGCTCCTGAAGAAAAAACTGCAGGGAGAGGTAAAAAAGAACGGTCTGCATATTGAAGTAGCACCTGCCTCGCAGGAGATCATAAAGGCCCTCAAGGAAGGATATAACAACCTTGACCTCTCCGAGTCAGGACAGATGGTTACCCTTACATTAAACGAAAAAGAGAGAACATTTATTAAAGACAACGCTGCGAATCAGGCGCTTGAGACGATAAGAAACAGAATAGACCAATTTGGCGTAGCTGAGCCTACGATCCACAGACAAGGGCAGAATGAAATTGTCGTGCAGCTGCCCGGGGTAAAAGACCCTCAGCGGGCAAGAGACCTGATCGGCAGAACAGCATTGCTTGAATTCAAAATTGTCAACGATGAATCTCCAATTGCTTCTCAGCTGCCGTCTTCCATAACTCCAGGTGACGAAGAGAAGATCCTGAGCCAATTTGCAGACAAGGTGCCTGCTGACAGCCAGATCCTGTTTGAAAAGAAGCTCAACAAGGAAACCGGTGCGGTTACAAAATTCCCGATCCTCGTAAAAAAAGAGGCCCTGCTCACCGGCGCGCTCCTGAGCGAGGCAAAGGTCACCCTTGACACTCAGTTCAGCACACCCCATGTATCGATCAGCTTCAACCCTGAAGGGGCCAAGAGGTTCGAGGAAGTAACTGGTGAAAATGTAAAGAAGCGCCTTGCGATCATCCTTGACAACACGGTCTATTCAGCTCCGGTGATCCAGGAGAAGATCGGAGGAGGCAGTGCGCAGATAACCGGCAGCTATGGCATGGAAGAGGCTAAAGACCTGAGCATTGTTCTTAAGGCCGGAGCGCTTCCGGCGCCGCTCAAAATGCTCCAAAACGTAACCGTCGGCCCGTCTCTGGGCAGCGACTCGATCGAGGCAGGCAAAATGGCAGGCCTCGCAGGCACGATCGCAGTTGCCATCTTCATGATCATTTACTACAGGCTGTCAGGCGTCATTGCTGACTTTGCCCTTATCCTGAATATTGTCCTGCTCTTCGGTGCCATGGCATCCTTCAATGCAACACTCAGCCTCCCAGGCATTGCAGGCATCATCCTTGCAATCGGTATGGCTGTTGACTCCAACGTGCTGATGTTTGAACGAATGAGGGATGAGTTGCGGACCGGCAAAACCCCGCGTTCAGCGGTTGATTCAGGATATAAGAAGGCTTTCTGGACCATCTTCGACTCTCACATTACGACGTTGATTACGGCTGCCGTTCTCTTTCAGTTCGGCACCGGGCCGATCAAGGGTTTTGCGCTCACGCTAGGCCTCGGCGTTACGATCAACCTGTATACTGCACTCATCGGGACCAAGTCCGTATTCGATCTTATCAATTCCAGACGTGAAGTCAAGACGCTGAGCATATAGGAGAGACCATGTTAGAACTCGTTAAAAATACCAAGATAGATTTTATGGGGAAAAAATATATTGCCTTTGTCCTGTCCGGCCTTATCTCGATCATCGGCCTCTTTGCGATATACCAGATCGCACATGGAAGGGCAAACCTCGGCATAGATTTTGCCGGCGGCACGTCAGTGCAGCTCAAGTTCGAAAAACCGGTAAAGGTGCATGATATCAGGAAGACTCTTGAGGACGGCGGGATCAAGGACTTTGATCTCCATGAACTGACCGGTGAGAATAAGGTACTAATCCGCGCAAAAAATATCGAGATCCAGCTGGGCAAGATATCTGAACAGATCACCTCAGTCATCAGCCAGAAGTTTCCGGAAAATAAGTTTGTCGTAGATTCAACGACAGAGATCGGCCCAAAGGTTGGAGGAGAACTTCGCAAAAATGCTGGCTGGGCAATCTTCTGGGCAACAGTCTTCATCTTAATCTACATTGCTATTCGCTTCAGATTAAACTTTGCGGTAGGTGCAACGGTTGCCACATTCCATGATGTAACGGCAGTCTTGGGTATCTTCTTCCTGTTAGGCAAGGAGATCAATCTCATCCTCCTGACCGCATTGCTGACAATCGCCGGCTATTCGCTGACCGATACGGTTGTTGTTTTTGACAGGATCAGGGAAAACCTCCGCACAAGGCTTAAGGACCCGGTTGACAGCGTGATGAACCTGAGCATTAATGAGGTGCTGTCAAGGACCATCGTCACATCCTTCACGGTTCTCCTTACGTCGATTGCTCTTTTCTTTTTTGGCGGAGAGGTGCTCCACGATTTCAGCCTCGCCATGATACTGGGCGTTCTGGTTGGCACCTATTCATCGATCTTTGTTGCAAGCCCGATCGTGCTCCTCTGGGGCGGCAACAAGGCGTTTGCAAAGAAATAGCGGGAAGCAGAAAGCCATGAGCAGAGAGTTTGAGAAGCCCTTCTTCTCTTCTCTCTGCTCCATGTTTTCGGCTCGTTGCTGACATGCACCGCCGCTGGTTCCTCAACAGGACCAACGCAGAATTCATTTCTTACCTTTCCCGTTCAACATCCATTTCCCCCGTATTCACCCAAATCCTTATCAACCGCGGCATAAAAACACCGGCTGAAGTTCAGGACTTCCTGAATCCTGGCATCTCCGGCCTTTCGGACCCCTTTGACCTGCCGGGCATGAGGGAAGCTGTTGAACGGATCAAGGTTGCGCGCAGACAGGGAGAGAGAGTCTTTGTTCATGGCGACTATGATGCAGACGGGCTGACAGCCACAACTATCATGGTGAGTGCGCTCAGAACCTCCGGACTGGATGTCCAGTATTTTATTCCGCATAGAATAACCCATGGATATGGGTTCAACATCGTCGGCGTTGAAGCGGCCCATAAAGCTGGGGCAGCACTGATTATCACCGTTGACTGCGGTATTGGTTCCTTTGAAACTGCCGCGTATGCGCGAAACCTCGGCATCGACCTGATCATCACCGACCACCACGAACCGACACAAAAAGTAGGGAAACGTAAGACAGAGCATGAGCCAAAAGGTTCAAAAAGCAGTCGCCCCGATTTCGAAATCCCTCAGGCAGTGGCGGTCATCAACCCGAAGTGTTCTCCTGAGTTGTCTCGACTTACCGTTCTTTGCGGAGCCGGCATCGCCTTCAAGTTTGCCCAGGCTATGGCCATGGATAGCGACATCGCATTTTCTGAAGATGATCTTCTGCCACTTCTGGATCTTGCCGCCCTCGGCACGGTTGCAGATGTTGTTCCCCTTATCGGTGAAAACAGGATCATAATCAGGGAGGCCATGCCGCATATTCAAAATGGGAGCAGGCTTGGCATGCGGGCGCTGAAGCAGGCCGCGGGATTGGACAAAAGACAGCTGAAGGCCGGACTTCTTGCCTTCACCATGGTGCCAAGGATCAATGCAGCAGGCAGAATTGGTGATGCACGTAATGTAGTAAGGCTCTTTCTTTCTGACTCAGAGCAGGAGGCCTATGACCTTGCAGCGTGGCTTGACCGGACAAACAGCGAACGCCAGAAAATCGAGGAGATCGTTTACCAGGATGCGCTTGCACAGCTTAAAGGCATTGATGCAGAAACGGTCATTGTGCTTGCAAAAGAAGGATGGCACCCCGGCGTTTTAGGCATTGTGGCCGCAAAAATAGCAGAGTCTTTCAATCGTCCGGCCTTTGTCTTCGCCATAGAGAGTGGATTTGCAAAGGGCTCCGGCCGCAGTATCCCGTCATTCGATATCTGTGAGGGGCTTTCAGAATGCAGAGATCTGCTTATCTCATATGGCGGCCATAAACAGGCCGCAGGGGTAAAGCTCAGGGCAAATGACCTCCCTGCCTTCCAACAACGGCTGCGTCAGATCGTGCAGAGGGAAATCTCGGGAGAAGACCTTGTTCCAACCCTTGAGATACACGCATCTGTTCTGCTCAACCAACTGGATTCACAATTGATGCGTGAGCTTGAACTCCTCGAACCTTTCGGATACGGCAACCCGGAACCTCTCCTTGGAGCCAGGGAACTGGAGATCATGTATCCGAAAATACTTAAAGACCGGCACCTGAAGATGAAGCTCAGGAAAAACGCCTCGTATTTTGATGCCATAGGATGGGATATGGGTCACCTGCTGGAAGATCTCGGTCAGGCAGCCATCTTTGATGCAGTCTTTACGCCCTCATATAACGACTGGAACGGCAACAGAAACATCCAGCTTGTCCTCAAAGGACTTCGCCCCTCAACGTAAAGCGGTTGCCATACGCCAAGGGTGGTGCTCTTCACGTTTTCACAGTATAATAAGCCATGTCTGAGACATTGTCGCTAACCGGGCTCATTGATAAGGTCCGCTCCTATAGCCAGGATGCTGACTTTAGTTCCGTTCAACGGGCTTATCATTTCTCGCGAGAAGCCCATTGCAGCCAGAAAAGAAGCGAAGGTTCACCGTATATCAATCATCCCCTTGCTGTCGCCTATATCCTTGCAGACATGAAGATGGACTCGCTTTCGATCGCCTCCGGCCTGCTCCATGATACGGTTGAAGATGCTGACGTTACGATGGATGACATCAAGGTCATATTCGGAAAAGAGATAGCCTTTATCGTAAAAGGCCTTACAAAACTCGCCAAGGTCGAGTTCAGAACAAAGCAGGAGGCACAGGCTGAAAACTTCAGAAAAATGCTTCTGGCCATGTCTGAGGACATCCGCATCATGCTCATCAAGTTCGCCGACAGGCTCCATAATATGCGGACTCTCCAGTTTCTTCCTGAGGCCAAGCAGCAGCGTATCGCGGCTGAGACACTCGAAATTTACGCACCCATAGCAAACAGACTCGGTATCGGATGGCTTAAGACCGAACTTGAGGATCTGAGCTTTAAGTATCTCATGCCACAGCTCTACGATGATCTGGTCAAAAAAGTTGCAAAGCGCAGGGAAGAGCAGGAAGGGTACATAAAAGAAGTCGTTTCCCTCATCGAACAGCAGCTGAAAGAAGAAGGCCTTCCAGGCAAGGTCAAGGGAAGAGTCAAACACTTCTACGGCATCTACCAAAAGATGCAGAAGCAGAGGATCACCTTTGAGGAGATTCATGATGTCATAGGAGTCCGGATCATTACAGACACCAATGCCAATTGCTACGCAATCCTTGGCATTATCCACTCCCTCTGGACGCCCATTCCCGGAAAATTCAAGGACTACATCGGCGTGCCCAAGTCGAACATGTATCAGTCCCTTCATACTACCGTCATAGGCCCTAAAGGGGAGCGGGTAGAGTTTCAGATTCGGACTGACGAGATGAATAAGGTAGCGGAACAGGGTATCGCCTCTCACTGGAAATATAAGGAAAAGGGAACGATCGACGAAAATAACAATAAGTATATTACCTGGCTCAGGGAATTGGTTCAGGTACAGAAAGATGAACCGAATGCGGTCGATTTTCTCGAAGCCCTCAAGGGTGAGGTCGTGCCTGAGGTGGTCTATGTTTTCACGCCCAAGGGCGAGGTAAAAGAGATGCCTCTCGGTTCAACGCCGGTTGACCTTGCCTACAGCATCCATACCCAGATAGGCCACAAGTGCGTTGGTGCGAGGATAAACGGCAAGATCGTCCCCCTGAAATACAAAATGCGGAACGGCGACACCGTCGAGATCATCACCTCGCCGACGCACGGCCCCAGCAGGGACTGGCTGAAGTTCGTTGTCTCACAAAGGGCAAAGATAAGAATAAAGCAGTGGATCAAGGCGGAAGAGCGCGCTCAGAGCGTTGAACTCGGCATCAAGCTTCTCGAAAATGACTTCAGAAAACATGGCATGAGCCACGCACTCATGAAATCCGACGAGATACTGGATGTTGCAAAGGGACTCGGCGTGGGTAATCTCGAAGAGCTCTTTGTTGCTGTCGGCTTCGGCAAGATCACCCCGCACCAGGTGATCAACCGGCTCAGGCCCGGGAAAGAGGCCACGGAAGAAGAGGCAATAAAAATCCGAAGACCTGCCAAAGAGCATAAAGGCATCAGCATTAAAGGAATTGATGATATCCTCTACCATACGGGCAAGTGCTGCTTCCCGGTGCCAGGTGACAGCCTTGTCGGCTTTGTCACGATCGGCAAGGGTGTTACGATTCACCGCAAGGACTGCCAGAACCTCGAGAGGCTCGCAACCGAGCATGCGCGGCTCGTGGATGTTGAATGGCAGCCGTCTGCACAGAGCACGGCAAATACCAGACTCCATGTCGAGACTGTTGACAAACCCGGAATTCTTGCAAATCTCAGCGTTCTTATCTCGTCGCTTAATATCAATATTGTCCATCTTGAAGCAGCATCGACCCAGGACAAAAAAGGGCATATTACCCTTGTAATTGAAGTAAAGGACCTCACCCAGCTCAAGGCGCTCATGCATAAGATCACCCAGATGGAGGGTGTTCTCAGGATCAGGAGATAAGGTTTCTCCCTCACGTAAAAGACCGTATTGCAATGCCACAAAAACCACCCTTCCGCAATGCTAACAGTGAGCTACCGCTGCACTAAAGAGAAACTCTTACGTGTTGCTGTATTCATTGAGCCAAATAACAGCCTGCTCAAAATATGATTTATTTGTTGCCAGTTTGAGAGTGAAGTCAACGAGTTCCCTCTGCGAGGCTTTTAAGGTATGGCCGTTCATCTGCAGGAAAATAGCGGTTGATGTTATCGCTGTCCTTTTGTTTCCGTCAAGGAAAGGGTGATTTTTTATAAGAGACTCTGCCAGGGCTGCGGCTTTGTGGAATATGCTGGGATAGAGTTCCTCATTGTTAAAAACTGCTTGTGGCCGGGACACTGCAGATTCAAGCAGGCCAAGATCTCTTATCCCGTGCATGCCGCCAGTCTCATCAATCAGGCTGCTGTGGATAAACAACACCTGTTCAGGCGTGAGATAGTTCACTTCTTTGCCAGTTCATCAAGCGCAGGCCGGTACCGTTCAATAAAGTCATTTACCTGGGAGACAAACTTCTGGTCTATCCCCTTGGGATATTTTTTCTTTTTTACCGGTTCAATAATGATCTTTGCCTGAGCATCGTCCAGTTCAATATTCACTTCAGAACCAACCGCCAGATGAAGCTTTTCAAGCAGATCCGGCGGAAGTGAGACCCCTCTGCTGTTCCCTATTGCGCATATCTTTCTTTGCATGTTTTCCTCCTGTCTGGATTATAACATCGTTATAACGTAAAGCCAAAAAATATCACTGTCATAATGCTGGCAGTGAGCTATGATATAACGTATTCTGTATCTATGCTGATTCCGGAGGTGCTTCATGTCATACAAGTTTGATTCACTGATCACGATCCTGAACAAGCTCGACAAGGGCGAACATGCCACAGTCCAGTCGCTTATGGATGATCTTGAAATGAGCGAGCGGACTGTCCACCGGTACATCAAGACCCTTCAGATTGCGGGTTTTCCAATTGGATTTAACCGGGCGCGGCAGACCTATGCCTTTGATGAGGGGTATAGCCTTAGAAAGCTGAATCTGACGATTGAAGAAACTCTCTCCTTTTCCCTGGCTAAGAGCATGCTGGGCAGTTTTGGCTCAGGCATGTCAAAAGGCCTTGCCGGTATTGAGGAGAAGCTATCAAAGAAAACGACCAATCTGCCGCCTCACATTATCCTTTCGGCTGAAACAGCATCACAGGGACAGGAATATCTCGGCATCATTCATCAGGCAATCTCAAGCTTTCAGCGCATAGAGATCGATTATAAGACTCTCTATTCCGATGAACAGACCTTAAGGCAGGTTGATCCCTATTACCTCTTCTTTCAGGATGGTTTCTGGAACCTGCGGGGTTACTGTAATTTAAGAGAAGAGTTCAGGACCTTTGCCCTTGACAGGATACTGAACCTGAAGGTGCTCGACGCGCATTTTCTGCCAAGGAAGGTCGCACCTGCAGACGAACTGTCCGGCTCTTTTGGCAGTGTCATTGACGGCGAGCCTCTGGATGTTGTCCTGAGGTTTGATGCCGAGATCAAACCTCATATCCTGAGAAAAAAGTGGCACCAGAGTCAGCAGGGAAAAGAATTAAAGGACGGTAGGATTGAGGTCAGGTTTCATGTGAACGGTATTGAGGGGATAAAACAGTGGATATACCGGTGGATACCGTATGTTGAGGTGGTAGAGCCAAAGGAGCTGCGCAGGGAAATTAGTAACGAGCTATCGTCCGCACTAAAAAGAAATTCGTAGGGATATCGCCAATTTCCCCAGAATAAGTTTTCGAGCTGCAACTATCAGTTTCTCCAACTGCCATAATGCTGGCAGTTGATCCTGTTATTGTCATCTTATACCAATATTTTGGGAAGGAGGAAGCATGATAGTTCAAGGAGATGTATTTTTCACAAGGGCAAATGCGATTCCGAATGGGGCAAAGCCTGTGGAGCGCAAAGCGAGGGGATATGTCATAGCTGAAGGCGAGGCGACCGGACATGCCCACGTTATTGAAGATGACGTGCAGCTTTACGAAAAAGACGGGGTCTTATATCTGCATGTGCCGAAAGAGGTCGAAGTGCGACATGAGGAACACAGTCCGGTAATCTTAAGTCCTGGGCAATGGAAGATCGGTATTGTGCGCGAGTATGACCCGTTTCTTGAAGAAGCAAGAAAGGTATTGGATTAAAACACCTGTGGGCGCGTCCATATCAGCACTATCCGATGAGGAGATCAGAAACCTCCACGCTATCAGGGAGGAGTGGATTCGTCTTACCTATTTTGGAGGAGACGACTGCGATAACCTGAAGATAATGGAGGGGATAGCTTGGCTGTATTCAACAAGGGGGAAAAAGCAGCCGATAGTAGCTATCCTTGACAGCCCCTTTGCATGCCTCAATGAAGTGAATAGCATCAGAAAATCATCCAGCCTCAAATATGCGCAGTGGCTGAGGCTTCACGCACAGTCGAGTATGTACTCCATATGGCCGACCATAGAAAATGAGCTTGAGACCTCACTCCATGAAGCTGTTAGTGGAACAACCTCCCGGCACTCAATCGAGATGCAGCACATACTTAACCAGTGCGCAAAACAGAGCATGTCGGCAACATTAAAGGCGCTTGCGAAAAAGCTTGTTGATGATATAAGGAGGGAGTCCGCGATGAATCTTATTGTCTCGGAGGAAAACCTCCTTTTACTGCATGAAAAGATGATCAGATACAGCTATTTGCAGAATTCTGAACAGGTAAAAAGCGATTCCTTTGATTGCCTTGTTGAATTCCTGCAGTCAGGAGTTTTCTTTAGTATTTATTCTTACGAACACGCGTTTATATCAAGAAGGCCGGTTGAAACGAAGTTCAATGAGCATATGGCCCTTCATTGCGATGGCGGGCCTGCTATTAAGTGGCGCGATGGCTCAGAATTATTTTATCTCAATGGAGTCAGGGTGCCAAAGGGAATTGCTATGATACCGACGGACAGGCTTGATCCGGAACTGGTTCTCAGCGAATGGAATGCTGAAGTGAGAAGGGAAATAATAAGAAAGATCGGGATGAATCGGGTAATGAGTGAGTTTAAAGGCAGGGTCATCGACGCCTGGAATGGTTATGAGCTGATAAAGCTTAACATCCCGAAGATGAAGACAATTCCTGTATATCTCAAGATGACCAATCCCTCAACCGGCTTTATCCACTTTGAAGGTGTGCCGCCGGAGATCGCAAAATGCAGGGATGCCCTGTCCTGGAGAGTTGGAGGGGTGCAGTGGACACCTGAGCAGTTAACATGACATTCAGACACTGCATTATGAAAAAGATACTCATTCAATATTGCATAATTACAAATATATCAGAGAGTGCTATATTATACCTGAAAATTCTTTGTCAAATGGAGGAAGCTATATGCCGCTTGAAGACGCAGTTGAGATAATAAGGAATCACACTTTGGCACATAGAGGATGGCGATTTCTGTATACGCCAGCCGACACATTTTATAATCATAACGGATTAATGTTTTTCGGATTAAATCCCAAAGGTGGTCATGAAGCTATAGGGATAGAAAATATAAGTTGTGAAAATGGCAACGCATTTAGAGTAGAGTTCTGGAATAATGGTAATTATAACCCATTGCAGATTCAAGTTTGCGGATTATATTTAAGAATTGCCCAAAAAATGAATATTAACAGAGATACGCTGATGGATAATTCAATTGCGGCCAACATGGTGCCTTTTTACTCAGATGGATGGGATGATTTTAACCATGAAGAGCAAAACTTAGCTATGGAATTTGCTGCGCAATTCTGGCCTGACCTTTTAATGCAGGTCGCTCCGCGAGTTATAATTTGCATTTCTCCCAAACCCTACGACCTATCTGTCCAAATATTAACAAATAATCAATATGTAATGGCTGAGGAGATCTGTAATCCTATCGGATGGGGCAATGACAACTACGAAGTCACCTATACAATGAGCCACATGACTTCTGAGAACCCCAAAAGACAGAATGTGCTTCTCGTCCGTTTGCCTCATTTATCGCGATTTCCAGTGATGGAGCGCGAACAATCCAAAGATGTTATAGAAGCTATTACAAAAAGAATTGCTAAGGAACTTATGCTTCCATAAGAAAGTCGTCTGCCATAATACTGGTGGCCCCTCATCTATATCCGGGGGGCATTTCATTCATTCCATAATTTAACCCTGCTGTTTATCTCTTTTGTTGCCTTGAGTATTATCCACTGCCATGCTGCTGGCAGTGCGCTATGGTATTCATATGGTATGGCAATTGCGTTCAAGTCTGAAGAACCCCGTTTTGTCGGTATGTTTCATGCCATCGGGTATATCATCGCAAAATACATTGCCTGCGCTAAAACTGTTCACAGCCTTCATGGGTTGGCAGTTGGCGGGAGGAGGAGAACATAATGGATACGATTACTGGACTTCAAAGACAAGCTGTTCCTGACTGGCTTGCCGGTTTAAACAACCAAGACGTGCTGCCGATTCATATTTTGCTGGACAATTCGCTGTATTACCCCTCGTGCGGAAGTGATTGGATGCCAGTGCAGTACCTGTTCGGTATGATCCATAGTTTTGTATATGTCGATTATGGGATAGATCGTGATGCGGTAATCCATGCCCTTCACGATGCTCATGAAGGATTTCATCGATACAACATGATCCATTGTCGGGATGTTGCCAAGAGTGAATTGGTTCCCCATGGCTGGCAACCCATACTCCCGAATAACCGGGACAATGAGCCTGACCGCTACAGAGATTCGATGAAAGAGCCTTTTGCTATCTGGTCCATCCACGAGAGAGACAAGTCACGGGGTGAAGATTACGGACCGGAACGGTTCAGCTTTTTGTATATCTGCGGCGATGGGGCGGCAACATACCAAGCCCTATACCATGGGAATCCGTGCGTGCCTGATATTGTTGCAATTATTCAGCCGGGGCATGGTTTTGGATGCAACTGGACCGATTATACAAACCCGGATCTTATCTTTGCCCAATCAGTCCGTAGAAATCCGTCCGGATTGCCAAAGTTTCTGCTTTCTGATGGATGTATGCGAGATCATGAGGATAACACCTGCTACTGGCCGGAATACGCAACCACTCCCCAGAGTATTGCTGATAGTGGACTCGTTTTATGGAAAAGAAACGCAATAGACTACCCTGGCAGATGAGGAATCAAGCCTAATATGAAATGGGACGATGAAGTAAAGATCAGGGAAACGAAACTTAACTGCCAGAATGTTCAGGGCATCCTGATTAGGGAGCATCCTGAATATTTGCGCTCAAATGTTGCTGCTGATAGCTTGTTTCTGGAGCATCTTGAGCAGGCTATTGATATTTACGTAGGACAGGATGATCCCCTTGAGTTTGATCGGGAGATTGCCGAGGCCACACTTAACGGAATACCGACTGGGGTTATTGCGAATCCAATGTCTTTAGAATTCATACAACATTATCATGACGCTATTGATCATCTTGCTTATGTGCGATTTATTAAGGAAACGGCTGAGGCTGCCTGCGATTCTGCCATGGGTCTTAACAACCGGGCAAACGCAAAAGCAGAGCTTGGTAGAATTGATGAGGCGTTGGAAGACTACAATATGGCCTGCCAGGAAACTCCGAGCGCCACGTCGCCACATGACATAACGCCTTTTTTTGGCAGGGCTCAACTTTGCCTTAAGATTGGTCGCAGGCCTGAGTCTCTGAATGATGCTGAACATATCTTCGATGTAATATCATCATCTTCGTGTAACGACATTTTCGATCACTTGTCACTTGCCCGCCTCTTTCTCCAATGTGGGAATCTTGAAAAAAGCGTTATCTCTCTAAAGCGCCTCATGCATGTCTTGACTGAAATGCTGCCTTTTACCTTTATCTCTGCTAATGAGTCGTTGGAATATGAGAAAGGCGGGCATCATGTGTTTGTATTAGATTCTCTGTTGGCGGAGATAATCGGTATGGTTAAGGATATTG
Source organism: Nitrospirota bacterium (assembly GCA_016235245.1). Lineage (NCBI taxonomy): Bacteria > Pseudomonadati > Nitrospirota > Nitrospirota bacterium. The sequence goes on from JACRLO010000006.1 coordinate 76,633, forward strand.
AAAAGTCACTTGGCCGAAATAATCATCTGATCATGATCCTCGAAACTGTAAAGGGTGACATCGCCCTGTGTCGAGCTAAAACAGGGGTCTAATTATGTGGTCCAAATAGCTTGATTAGAGTGCCATAATGGTGACAGTCTCGCCCGGTATAATCTAAGCATAAGAACTCATTACCTGGGAGGCATCAGCATGAGAATATCGCCGCTTGAACTGCAGCAAAAGCGTTTTTCTAAGGGCTTCAGAGGCCTGAATGAGAACGAGGTCTATCCCTTTCTTGACATTATCAGGGAAGAATTTGAAGATCTACTTCGTGATAACTTTTCACTCAAGGAAAAAGTGCAGAGGCTCGAGGCCGATATTCAGGAAACAAGAGAAGTTGATACAATGATCTGGAACTTCATATCTCATGCTGCTGCCATAAAACAAGGAAAGGGGAAATAATGACCATCGAAAATATCAAAGTGAGCAGAGCTTTAAGTAAATCTCTTTATATACGTGGGCTTCAGTGCCACAAGTCCCTCTATCTGCATAAATACCAGCCTGAGTTCAAAGACGAGATATCAGAAGAGCAGGAGGCGCTTTTTAATGCGGGACATGAGGTTGGTGGTTATGCAAAGCAGCTTTTCCCTGGCGGAGTAGAAATCCCGTATGAGGGTCTTACTCATTCAGAGCAGATAGAAAAGACGATGGCTGAAATCGAGAAGGGAACGACTACCCTTTATGAGGCAGCCTTTAGTCATAACGGTGTTTTTGTTAAGGTGGATATACTGCACAAGGGCCAGGAGGGATGGAATATCTATGAGGTCAAGAGTTCCACGGGTATCAAATATGTCCATCTGGATGACATTGCTGTTCAATACTACGTTGTCAGTGGATCAGGGCTGCGTGTCTCAAGCGCACATCTGGTGCATATCAATAACCAGTATGTTAGAAACGGAACGATAGAACCCGCAAAGCTCTTCACCATAGCTGACGTCACTCCTGCAGCAGAAGAGAAACAGTCTTTTGTAGAGCAAAAGATAGCAGAGTTACAGACCATGCTCGGTGAAAGCATCCCTGACGTCGGAATTGGTGAGTATTGTAAAGATCCTTACCCCTGCGATTTTCAGGGCCACTGCTGGCAGCATATTCCTCGGAATTCAGTCTTTGATCTCAGAAGAAAAGGTGCAAACAAATTCGGCTTGTACCGGCAGGGTATTGTCGAAATGAAGGATATCCCCCTCGATATCCTGAACAAGTCTCAGAGAACACAGGTGGATGCCTTCTTAAATAAAAGTGAGAAGATCGACAAAAGCGCTATAGCCAAATTTCTCGATACTCTTTCTTGCCCTGTCTGCTTTCTCGACTTTGAGACCATCTATACCGCTATTCCCCTGTTCGATGGAACGAGGCCGTATCAGCAGATCCCTTTTCAGTTTTCGCTGCACCTGATCGAGAATGCAGAGTCCGAACTACAGCACTTTGAATTTCTGGCAAAGCAGGGAGCAGACCCTAGGAGAGAACTTGTGGATAGACTGCTCGAAATGATTCCCTCAAATGCCTGCATTGTCACCTATACTGACTTTGAGGCAAAAAGAATGCGCGATCTCTCCAAATGGTTTCCCGAATACAGAGAAAGCATAGAGGGGTTGATAGAGAACATACGTGATCTCTCCACGCCCTTCAAGCAGATGGACTATTACCACTGGCAGATGAACGGCTCATATTCGATCAAGAAGGTGCTGCCGCAGCTTGTGACTGACATGAGTTATGAAGGCATGGAGATCTGTAACGGTGGCATGGCTATTGACGCCTATTTCAGGATGAGGGAATCAAGCGACCCAGCAGAAATTGCAGGCATTCGTAAGGCACTGCTCGATTATTGCAAACTGGATACCCTGGCGATGGTGAAAATATTAGAGAGGCTGAGAGAAATGTGTCAGTGAAGCGCAGATCAGGATCTTAGAAGCCTCTCCTGAAGAAGATCCTGGAGATCTCTTCTTCCATCAAGCACGCAATATATATATACAGCCCGCCCTGTCACCTGATAGATAACCCGATATGGTTTAAAAAAGACCTCCCGGTATTCCGTCACCCCAATACGCTCAAGCTCCGGCGGGAAATGCCCCCTTAGTGGCAATGTTTCGAGCTTCATTGCAGTCTTTTCGAGGTGAACAAGAAGCCGGTCAGCCTTTTCCGGAGAGTCATTGCGAAAGACATAACGATAAATTTCCTGAAGATCCCTCTCAGCCTCTTCAACCAGATAAACAGAGCATCTCATCAAACAGGCTTCTTGACTGTCTTTTCCCGAACAGACTGAAAGGCTGCAGACGCAGGCCGAAAACTTCCCTCTTCAACGTTTCTTCTGCCCAGTGCGAGGATCTTCAGCATGGCCATGCTTTCCTGATCCTTTTCGTATTCAGTGATATCCTGAAGCACTGCTCGGGCCTCACCGTTGAGGGTGATCACAACGGGGCTCCGGCTGCCCGAGAGCTTACCGATAACTTCTGAAGCATGGGCTTTGATATAACTGATCGGTTTTACCTGTTCGCTCAACTTCATGATACCGCCCTCCCTTATTAGACTAAATTTAGTCTATATTATAGTCGATATCATCAGAAAAGGGTCTATGTCGCATTGCATGGAACTTGTGTAATACCTTGCTATTTTGAGGGGCATCTGATAATTTTCCTGAAGAATGCATATCAATATTGGCAGATGGATTGAAGATGAACTTGACCGCATTATCCGGGAGGCAGCAAGGATTGCTGACCCCGGAGAGCGCATTGCCTTCCTTTCAGAATATTTTCTTAACACCCCCTACCAGGAATCGACCCTTATCGGGAGCGATCATCGTGAAGAAGAGCTTGTGATCGATCTGGGCAGCCTGGACTGTTTCACCTTTCTTGATTATGTTGAGGCGATGAGATTGTCGAGTTCTTATTCAGACTTTAAGGAAAAACTTACGCAGGTGAGATACAGAAGCGGCCTCGTCTCATTCGCGACAAGGAACCATTTCTTTTCTGACTGGTCTGAATACCGGTCTGCCTTTGTGAGAGATGTTACAAAGGAAATAAGCAATGACAAGGCAAAGAATCTGAAGAAGACGTTGAACCAAAAAGCAGACGGAACTCTTTTTCTGAGTGGGGTAGCGACTGTGGACAGGATAATTACCTATATCCCTGCAGATGAGATTGATGCACCAATGCGGGAGAAACTCAGGACAGGCGACTATTTAGGCATTTATTCAGATTCCGCTGGGCTTGATGTGTCTCATGTCGGGATCATTATCAGGGCAGAAACTTCTCTTTTTCTGCGGCATGCTTCCTCATCGTCTGATATTCGCAAGGTAGTCGATCAGGACTTTATGCAGTATATAAAGGAAAAGCCCGGGCTGGTTGTGCTGAGACCATTAGCAAAAAAAGTCTGAGCATATTCACTTTGATATGTGCGCAATCTCCTTCTTCAGTGCTATCAGCATGATAAGCCCTGGTACTGCAGTCAGTGTTGCGATGATGAAAAAAAGCGGCCAGCCGACCGCTTCGGCAAGAAATCCTGAGGTTGGTGCAATAAAAATTCTGCCTAGTGAGGCAAGAGACGACAGAAGCGCATACTGTGTTGCACTGAATTTCTGGTTGCAGAGCGCCATGAGCAGTGCCACAAATGCTGCGGTCCCCATGCCGCCGGTAATATTTTCAAGCCCAACTGCCAGGATCATCACAACATAACTTTTGCCTATCCATGCCAAAACGGTCATCGAAAGTATTGAGACTGCCTGGAGGATACCGAAATAAAGGAGGGATCGGTACTGACCGAGCCTTACCATCAGCGCGCCGCCAAATGTTGCGCCGACAATGAGAGCAACAAGACCGAATCCCTTATTTACCGTGCCCACTTCTCCCGCAGTGAAGCCCATTGCCCTGATCAGAAAAACCGTTGTCATGCTTCCTGCGTATGCGTCACAGAGTTTGTATAACACAATGAGCAGCAGAAGCAGGAGCGCAGAGCGCCTTGCAAAGAAATCTTTCAAGGGGCCCCAGACCGCCTCCAAAATGCTTTTTGGCGGAAGGCTTTTTGCCTCAGGTTCAGGGGCAAAAAGCGAGGTGAGCACGCCTACAACCATGAGACTCGCCATGGCCAAGTATGTTGCTTGCCATCCAATCCGTTCAGAAAGAATCATGGCAAGGGCGCCTGATACGAGCATGGCGACCCGGTAGCCGGTGACGAAAACTGCGGCACCGACGCCCCGCTCCTGCTCTTTTAAAATATCCGTTCGATATGCGTCTACCACAACATCCTGCGATGCGGACGTGAAGGCAACCCAGACCGCAAGAGCGGCGACCATTAGGGGGGAATCCTTTGGCGACAGAAAGGCCATTGCTGCTATCCCAAGCATAAGGAGGAACTGCGTTGTAATGATCCAACCGCGGCGCCTGCCGAGCCAGGGAGGCACAAAACGGTCCATAAAAGGAGACCAGAGAAATTTTATGGCGTAAGGAGTGCCGACAAGTGCAAAAATGCCGATGGTCTTGAGGTCAACCCCCTCCACTGCCATCCATGCCTGAAGGGTCCCGCTGACCAACGCAAGGGGCAGACCTGATGAGAACCCCAGCAGAAGCATGATGCCGATGCGCCTGTTTTTGAAGACCTGCAGGTACTCAGAAAAGCGAAAACTCATGGCATCTATATTATCAGGGAATATTTTTTTCGTCTGCAGCGCCTATCGGTCATCACGATGAACCCGCACGACGTATTTGCATCCGGCTTTTACGCAGGCAATGCCAATAAGCCTGTCTGCTTGCAAAATAATGCAAAGCATGGGAATATTTAAGCTGCGCAACGAGTTACGAACTGGGAGCATAAATAACAATTGGCCAAATCTACTCTGATTAGGAACACTCTTCTGATATCACTCTGCTCCGTGATATTCCTGACGGGCTATCTCTTTTCACAAGGTTGTCATGGCATATCTTGAATGGAACGAAACATTCAGCGTTCATGTGCAGGAATTCGATGAGCATCACAAGCGAATTATCGCCATGATTAACGAGATCCGAAACTCTACGGGGCAGCTCAACGATGATAGTTCTGTGTCTGAAAAGGTGCACAGTCTTATCGATTATGCGTCCACCCACTTTAAGGCAGAAGAGCGGTTAATGACACAGTTTGGCTTTGCCGAATATGAGGCCCATGAAGCAGAGCACGACCGTTTTATAGCACAGGTGCTCGAATTTCAGGAAAGGCTGCGCAAGGGTGAGAAGGTTGTCTCAAATGAACTCATGACGTTTCTGAAAGACTGGCTCGTAAAGCATATCCTCGGCACTGACAAACAATATTCTCAATTTTTTCATGATAAAGGTCTTCAATAAGCCATTCGCTTCCTATATCTTTCGGCTCAGGGCAATATGATTCAGCTCATTTTCTTCTGCTGTTATTTCTGAAATACTATGACCATGTTGGGACATAAGGGATGAAACAGTGAAAAGATATTTTCTGAAAGAATACGGCTCCTGGGGCGTCATGACTTTGGCCTATATAACAGGCCTTGCTGCAGCGCGTCAGATCAATATGCACGCCCTTGCCGGCTTCCTTGCGCTGGCGCTTCTTATCAATGCCAAGCAGGCGGTTACGATCTGGTTAAGAACTGCATCAAAGGAGCGTATTGCGCCGGCAATTATCTTTGGCCTCCAGGTCCTGTCTGCTGCTCTTCTTCTTTGGCCGCTCTATAGCAGCTACGGCCTCCTTCAGCTTCTCCCGTATGCTGCCTTTCCTGCAGCCTATCTCCTGTCGCTGCGATTTCTCGGAGAACATGCCATCGTTACCGAGGTCCTCGGTTTTATACTGCTGTCACTCGCTGCTCTGGCAGCAAAGGCAATTGTCGGCAGCGGCCTTGATGGGCGACTCTTTATCGTGGTGGCAGTCTTCTTTGTTGCCGGGGTACTCCGTGTGCGCATTCAGTTTAAGAAGGAACTGCGTTACCGGGTGGTCATGTGCTGTTACGTAGTAACTGCAGTCGGGCTTTATTATCTTATGGGATACCGCATCTTCCTTCTTCTGCCCTTTGCCGATAATATTATTTTTGCCCTGACGTTATACCAGGTCGGACTAAAGGGTACCGGATGGATCGAGATGGTAAAAGGCATCACGTTTCTGCTGCTTATGATAATTTTTGGTTATAGCTGAACAACCGAAAAAATTGCTTCGGACGAAATTATTCCCTTCCTGACTATCTTGACCTCTGCTCCTGTCACATCAACAATCGTGGAGGGTTCATTTCCCAAAGTCTTTCCACCGTCAACAACTGCACTGACCTTACTGCCAAAATAGTCATTGACCGCATCTGCAGTTTCTGCAGGGGGCATTCCGGTGATATTGGCGCTCGTTGCAGTAATAGGGTAATCAAGATGCCTGACAAGGGTTAGAGCAAAAGACGGGCCGGGGATGCGGACAGCTACCTTGCCGGTATCGGCAGTGATATGGCGTGAGAGAGTTTCTCGGGCCTCAAGGATAAGGGTGAGGGGGCCGGGCCAGAACCGCTCCATCAGCCGCTGCGCAGCTTCAGGAATTAGAGGTGTAAGCAGAGACAATTGCTCTGCCCTGCCGATAATGAGCGGCATCGCCTTGTCCAGAGGACGCTGTTTTAGCTGGTAAAGCCTTACAAGTGCTTCTTCCTGATTATATTTGACGCCTATACCGTAAAAAGTCTCGGTGGGATAAGCAATGATCTCTGCATTGTCCAGCAGCTGACGCAGACGCCCGATGGTGTAATCCATACCGGATTCTGATGGCCTGAGAATCTCCATGGGAGATGGTAGCACAGCCTTGTCAGCTTTAGGAAGCACCGCAATAATTCCTTGACAAAAGCGCAGGTATTAGGCATATTTAGGCTATCCTGTGACGGCATCTGTTGGTGCTCAGGAGGTTTTTTATCTTTAGGAGGAAGCATGGGTACGAGACTGTATGTTGGGAACATCTCATTCAGGGCAACTGAGGAAGACCTGCAGAACCATTTTGCGCAGGCAGGAGAAGTGGCAAACGTAAAACTGATCAAGGACAATGCCACCGGAAGGTTAAGAGGCTTCGGCTTTGTTGAGATGGTCTCTGATGAGGACGGTCAAAAGGCTATCTCCATGTTCAACGGTCAGCAGTTCATGGATCGTGCGATTGTGGTGAATGAGGCAAAGCCTATGGAAAAGAGAGAAGGCGGCTTCAGACAAAGATCAGGCGGCAGGGGCGGCTCAAGAGACAGAGACTAGCTGCCTGAGGAGTGTCAGTTAAGACAGTCTGATTCAGCGCTTCAGGATTTCCTGAAAAGCATAGAGCAGACAGGAAGTCCCAATTCCCTGGAAACCACGTCGCATTTTGACTGAAAGAGGAAGTAGGTCCTTTTTGCAGTTCCAAAGAGCGTTTCGAAATTTCCCTGTCCTTTGCTGATAATTAGCTCCGCGTTCTCAAATTCTTTTTGAAATCCGGATGATGTCCAGGGAAGTATGGTACCGATTGCGTCTGAGCCGTTATCAATGACCTCGCATACCGTATCAAGACCGACCTGGACAGCATCCTCTTTTGTAACGTCATTCAGGACTGCAGAACCCTTTACCACCGCTTTGATCTGTTTGCCCATGCTTCTGAGTTCCTCTATCAGGAGCCTGTCAAAAACGATCTCTCCTGCATTATCCAGCAGATAAAGGATCTTCCGGGCGGAAGAAAGATCCTCGCTGAATGAATCATAGTCATCTACTGCGATCTCTGACTTCAAGGACTGAGCAACTGATTTCTCGATATCAATACTCGTGAAAATGCCAAAGTCTATAATATTCCCTGCAATGGCAAGCCGTGATGCAGTCTTTACAGGATCAGGACTGTTCTTTATCTGTTCCCTGAGTTTTGGATACAGGGCAAGCGCGATATCGTTATACTGCCGTTTGATCTTCTCAAATGGATCTCCTGAAATGCCGCTTCGTATTGCCCTGTGGATCAGCGTCGTGGTATAGGCGGGAGGTTTGCTCATATCCGTATCCTGCATGATCGCAAGCACATCCCTAAAGACGGCCTGCTGGGTGCTCTCATCGCATCCATACTGTGTCAAGGCAATGACCGTCTGCCGCAGAAAGCAAGGCAGGCAGTCCATGAAGGTCTTCATTATTTCTTTTTTTCTACCTTTCGCGCTTTTGCCTCAACTTCTTTTGCCATCTTCTTTCTATGTGCAAGCAGTTTTGAGGTAAGCTGGGGATCTTTCCCGGCCATGATCTGTGCCGCAAGAATCGCAGCGTTTTTTGCGCCTGCCTTGCCGATGGAGACGGTTGCCACCGGTATGCCTGGCGGCATCTGCACAATGCTGAGCAGTGCATCCATGCCGTTGAGCGAAGAGGAATCGAGCGGTACGCCGATCACCGGCAGAACCGTATGGGATGCGATTACTCCGGGCAGGTGGGCTGCCATACCTGCTGCGCCTATGATCACCTCAACGCCGCTTTTCTCTGCATTCCTGATGACCTTAAGTGTCCTCTGGGGGGTTCTGTGGGCAGAGGCAACTGTCATGGAGCAGGGTATATTGAAATCAGCAAGGACTTTCGCAGTCTCTTCCATAATAGGCAGATCAGAGTCGCTCCCCATGATGATCAGGACTTTTGGCTTCATGATATATCCTCCATACAATCAGTGATTGGGGTTTGGGGATTCGGGATTGGCAGAAGATTAATGAATGCTATCAATTGTCTATTCTTGCCAGTCCCTAGTCCCTAACAGCTAACCCCTGTTTTTCAATGCCCTGTCAGCAATATCTTTGCGATAATGCATGCCCTCGAAATGAATCTTCCCGACCGCTTCATAGGCTCGTGCTTTTGCAGCCGCGATGTCCTGACCGGTTGCCGTTACGCCAAGGACTCTTCCGCCTGAGGTGACTACCGTGTTGTCCTTAAAGGCAGTTCCGGCGTGGAAGACCTGGACACCTTCGAGTATGTTTGCCTCATCAATACCGGTGATAACGTCACCTTTCCGATAATTGCCGGGATAGCCCCCTGAGGAGACCACAACACAGACAGCGGGATCAGGCATCCACTCGATCGTGACCCCGGCGAGACGTTCTTCAGCTATCGCCATGGCGATCTCCATAAAATCGGTCTTCAGCCGTGAAAGCACAGGTTGTGTTTCCGGGTCGCCAAGCCTGCAGTTGTATTCAAGCACGGAAGGAGCGCCATTATGGATCATAAGTCCGGCATACAGGATGCCCTTATAAGTGATGCCCTCAGAACGGAGCGCCTTGACTGTTGGTTCAAGGATCTTTGTCATGACAATCTTCTCGATTTCAGGTGTTATGACCGGTGCAGGGCTGTAAGCCCCCATTCCGCCGGTGTTCAGTCCCTTGTCATCGTCAAAGATCCTCTTGTGGTCCTGGGAGCTTACCATCGGCACAATGGTTTTGCCATCGGTAAATGCCATATAAGAAGCTTCTTCGCCCTGCAGGCATTCCTCTATGATTACTCTCTCGCCTGCTTCTCCAAAAGCCTTGTCCTTCATGATCAGCTTAAGGGCATCAAGGGCTTCCTCTACCGTAGAGGCAATAAAAACACCTTTGCCTGCGGCAAGGCCGTCAGCTTTTATTACGATGGGGGCTCCTTTGAAGCGTACATGCTCTTCAGCATGAATATACGATGTAAAAGCTTTGTACTCGGCAGTCGGTATGCCGTGGGACCTCAGAAGGTCTTTACAGAAAACCTTGCTCGATTCGAGCTGTGCAGCCGCCTTTGTCGGACCGAGGATCCTTCTGCCTTCTTTCTCAAAAAGATCTACAATACCTCTGGAGAGCGGGTCTTCCGGCCCAACGATTGTGAGATCTATCCATTCATACTTGACGAAATCAAGAAGCGCCTGAAAATCGTTATGATTGACAGAAATACATTCCGCAATCTGTGCAATGCCTGCATTACCGGGGCAGCAGTAGATCTTGTCAACTGATCTGCTCTGGGAAAGCTTCCAGCAGATTGCATGCTCCCTTCCCCCGCTGCCGATTACCAGTACTTTCATGACAATACCCCCATCTGAGAATTCAGTATCCGGAATTCAGAAGACAGAATTTGAAGATTATGCGGATAACTGCCAAGGAATTATTCTGACAACTGCCTACTGAATTCTAAATATTATACTTTATCCAGTCATCAAATAGCCTCTTTTGAATATGGTTTCGTATCGCATAGACAGCGACAAGGACCCCGCTCATTAAGTTATGCTGCGGCCGAAACTGCATGCTATAATCAGTTCATAAGGTGATGGCGTAATACTATCAGCAATACGATGCCGGAAGATAAACAGGAAAAACTTCCCCTGGATGCAAAACTGCTTTCAGACGCCGTTATTGAGCTGAACATCTCAAGGCGGAGTGTCGGCTTGTACCCGCCTGAGCACCCCATCGTCAGGGCCTCCATTGAAAGGGCTTTCGAGCATCTGCGGAAGCTTTTTGAGATAAGGGCCGAGATCACCCTTGGCATTGCCAAAAATGCTCTTATTGTCGATGAATACACCCTTGACCGCAGAAATCCCGTCTTCAGAGAGTTTGCGCAGACCCTGCATGCAAAGGGCATTGCGGCAATTACGTTTTCCCTGGGCCTGGGCCAAAGAGATCTGACGAGACTCCACGAGCTTATTTCCGCACAGGATACAGCCATTGGAAGGGAACTTGCCGAGCTTGCCGAAAAGGAGATTTCTCATATCCGACTCAGCCCCATTGATCTTGAGAATTTCTGTTTTGTTGAGGGGGCCCAGAGGTCAGGCTCAGCATGCGGAGATGTCTGGGAAGATTACGTATATGGCCTTCTTGAGGGGAAACTTGGGGAGGGAGACGGCATTCAGGGCATTCTTTCCATACCCCCGGAAACCGTGGCTGACATGGTCAATGCGGCCTTGCCGGAAGAGGCTGGCGAGGAGTCTTATGACAGGGTTATCACAGCCTATATTAAGAAAAAAAGTGATACGAAAATCAGCAGGGAGGCGTTCAACAAGTTTTTCTCCTTTATCGACAGGCTCAGGCCCGAGATCAAGCGGCAGTTTCTCTCAAGGGCCGGATCCAGGCTTACCGAAGATATTGGAGATGTCGAGGCCATCATCAACGGGATGACCCCTGAAGGTTTTGAAAAAATCGCAGAGCTCCTGACCGAGAACTCTTCGATCATCCCGACAACGCTGAAAAATCTGATCGATAAGCTTTCCTCTATCAAGAAAGACAATAGGGGACACTTTGATTTTTTCTCTACCAATGCTGCAGTCCTCCATGATATTGAGCTCGGCGATGAAGTTATGAAGCTCTTCGGCGAGGACAATTTCCATTCCTATGTCGGGAAGGAATACCAAAGAGAGCTTGAACGCATGCTGGAGGTCAAGGCTGAGGATAATACCAGGTTTGCCGGCTTCAGGAAGGAATGCGAAGAGCAGGCTATTGACAAAGAAGCCCTCGAGATCATGCTTGAACTCCTGCATGAGGACTATCTGAAACCGGAAGACCAGCTTACGCTTATTTCCAAACTTTTCGAGTTCATGAATGTTTTTTCTGAAACCGGCCGCTTTGAAGAAATCCTGGATACGTATGACACCCTTATGACCCATGTCTTCAACGGCAGATTCAATGAGGAGACAGCAGGCATTATAGATTATTTTTTTCATTCTGAAGAGTTTATAACAAAACTTCTTGAAGCCTTCAGGATCTGGGGCAGGAAGGAGCGCGAGGGGGCCTTAAGACTTGCCAGAGCACTGCATCGGGCGATCATTGACCCTCTTCTTGATGCACTCGAGAAGGAGAATGACGCCAGCACAAGAAAGTTCTTTTTATCCCTGCTTGAGGCGATCGGGAGCGATGTGGTTCCGTTTGCGCTCGGGAGGCTTAATGATAACCGCTGGTTTGTGGTAAGGAATATGATCTGTATTATCCGTGACTGCAACGGAAAGCCGCAGCTCGAAAAAATCCGGAAGTTCCTGCGCCATGAAAACATCAATGTCCGCATGGAAGCGCTAAAAACACTCCTGCATTTCAAGACGCTTGATGCTGTGCCCCAATTGCGGGCCTGTCTCCAGAGCGAAGCGCAGGGTATCCGGACCTCCGCTATACGGCTTGCCGGCAGTTACAGAATTAGGGAAGCTGTCCCTTACCTGATCAAATACCTCGAGAAAAGCGATCTTCTTGGCACCGAAGCCTATTACAAAACAGATATTGTGAGGGCACTCGGCGAAATTGGCGATATACGCGCAGTTGAAACGCTCGAAAAGATATGCCATACGAGAGCGCTCTTTTATCGGGAGAACCTCGAAAGTCTGAAGGTCGAAATATTCAAATCTCTTGAAAAGTATCCCCGGGAGTCTGTCAGGAAACTGATAGACCTGGGGCTTGAGTCGCGAAATGAGGAGATACATGCGTTGAGCTATAAACTTCTTGCCACACTCCATGCCAGCGAAAAAACTGGGGAAATGACCGATGGCTGAAATGATCATTTCGTTCATATCCGATATCATGACCGCAATGTCAAACTGCTCATTGTACAGCAAGGACCATCCTGCCGTTATACATCTTGCTGAAGAGGCAGTAGCTATTCTTGATAGTCTTTTCGATGAAGAAAAGCTCAGCCTTGCCCTCTTCGGTGACAGTATGGTCATCAACGAGCAGCCCCTTTCGGCTAGGAATATGCATGTAAACGGCTTTATGAAAAAACTTAAAAGAAAAGGAATAGATAAGATCGTTATCACGCGGGGAGTAACAGCAGCAGAACTGAAGAATTTTATGGCAGAGATTGCCCTTTCCGACAGGATTACCGGAGCCTATCCTCACATAACATCGGGCATTATCGAGGTGAAGCTCGGTGGGGGAGGAAGCGGGAATATCGGCACGGTGATGAACGAAAATATCGAAAAAGTGAGAGACGTATATCATGGGGTTTCCCGGTTTAAGAAGCTCGATATGGTAGGGCTTGAAGATGTGGTGGTGAGCTTTATTACGACGCTCAAACAGGAGGCGAATGTCCTGAAGGTTGTAAGTCCTATCAAATCGCACAGTGAATATACTTATGCGCACAATACGAATGTAGCGGTGCTGTCTATCTTTCAGGCAGAGACGCTTGGCGTGAAGCACGAGCTCCTGCACGATATCGGGATGGCAGGACTTCTCCATGATATCGGCAAGATGTTTGTTGCAAAGGAGGTGCTCGAAAAGGAATCCAAACTTAATGATGATGAGTGGACGGAGATGAAGAAACATCCTGCCTATGGAGCCCTGTATCTTGCAACACTTCCTGACATTCCGGAATACGCACTTGTCGCTGCCTATGAGCACCACATGAAGTTCAATGGCCTGGGATATCCGGCAACAAAAAGAAAGGGCAGGACGCAGCATATCATTAGCCAGATTATCGCCATATCAGACTTCTTCGATGCCCTCAGGACAGACCGTCCGTATAGGAAAGCTCTCGATGTCCCGGTCATTATCGGCTTAATGAACGACTCCCTGGGGAAGGACTTTAATCCTCTTCTTGTTGAGAACTTCATCCGCTCTCTGAAAAAGGTAAGCAGCTTCACTGCCGGATAGAAATCAACCGTCTGACGATCGTTGTACTCTGGTTCAAACATCCTTCCCTTGAAAACTGAGCACCTTTTGTTGTATATTCTTCCTTACTGCCGAAGTGGTGGAACTGGTAGACACGCACGTTTGAGGGGCGTGTGGAGAAATCCATGCGGGTTCGAGTCCCGCCTTCGGCACCATCTCCCTCTTTTAAAATCAATGAGTTAGCTCTCTAATACCCCCAAAAAAGCGGTCAACAGATGGTCAACAGACTGCTTCTACATGAAACATCCAATATTATCTTTAAGAAATTCCTTTCTGAGTGCTAAATTAAAAAATGCGATTAATCCACTGTACAGCTAAGCACAAAGGAACTCCATAACCCTCCCCTTCATAGTCCTGATACCACTAACACCCAAGGACTCGGTAATTGGTATGCCAACCTCCTCCGCATAGATCGCAGGAAGTGTATCCTGTTTACCAATGAGAAAACCTTTTACAGTTTTATGATTGCAGGGGTTAAGAAAGAGAACCTACAGAATATTTTTGATGAGTTCCTGTTTCATCTAAATATGAACTTTCAGGCAGAGGGCTTCACGCTTGAACTAATCAACAGGGTTTTGCAGGAGTATCATGAGTTGGCATTTGCAAAGACCGCCAATAGGCAGGTGCTTGGGGTTATGAATGATTTTGCCTACGGATATGAATACTATATTGAAAGTGAGGGCGGATTGGATAGGGTTAGAATCCTTGAAGCTAACAGAAGGACAAACAGAACTCCCTCAAGCCCTCTAAAGTATCACTTTCCTATAGACATGGTTTGGATGCTTCTGACAGGTGAGAAAGCACCCAGACCGTTAAAGATATAAATCTCCCCCAATCTGTAACCATGACACCTGTTGTAATTTGCCTCCAGAGGTGTCCAATAAAGCCTATTTAGGAAATTAGACCGAGGGACTGTGCCTTTCTGTTGCCAACCCCTAAGAAATCACAAGAACGGATTATTTCCCTCCCCGCAATCAACAAGTAAGACCTAACCTCCTTCAACCAACCTTACTCCCATCTCAAAGGCTTTCTGACAATCCGTCGGGAATACTTCCTTGTGCCTCTGTTTTTTCTTATCTGGATCAAAGCGACTTGAAACATACTTTGAATAATCATCAAACTGACAGGTATCGGTGCTGACGATATACTCAGAATCCCCCAGTATCCTGCTGAGAGTTGCCTGATGAAGTTTAAACTGCTGTTCATAGCCTATTTGTTGCATCATGTCCTCGGGGACATTCATCGTATAGATAAACCCTGCCTTAATCTTACGGGGAAAAACAGAAGAATAATTAACCGTATATTCCGTATAGGGGAACAGCAACCGTTCCATGAATGATTTCATCTCCCCCGCTACAGTTCCATAGTAGATTGGTGAACCCAAGACGATGGCATCGGCAACTTCAATCCTGCTGAATATAGGGGTAAGGTCATCCTGCACGGCACACCTGCCATAACTTTGGCCGCCTATGGTCTTACAGGCAAAACAGCTGATGCAGCCCTTATAATTCAGGTCATACAGATGGATAAGCTCAGTATCGGCTCCCCGTGAGGCTGATCCTTTAACAGCATACTCCAACAGTGTTGCTGTGTTGCGTTTTTTTCTTGGGCTGCCATTGAATGCCATTATTTTCATTGTTGTGTCTCCTTACACTCTCATAGTTCTTCTTTGAAGGGTGTTTCCCTGAATATTATAACGCTTACCGGGTGCTGTTATAATATTTAAAAGGCTGACCGGGTTTGGGTCAGACTGAACAGGTCAAAATGGATTAGTCAGTCTGCATCGGATTTCTTGCTGTCAGAAAATAGACTAAGGAAGCATAGTTCCTAACTCCTTTCCCCATCAGCTTTTATGGTCCTCAGCGCAGTTTCCAAGCCTATCAACGTTATCCTGGCATGACGATTGCAATATGCAGGACATGGCAGAAAAAAACGGTAAAATGAAAAACGTACTGATCGTTGACGACGAAAAATCATTTCTCCTGAGCCTGCTCCAGGGACTCGATGCCTATGCAGCCGACTTTAATACCCTGACTGCCCAGAATGGCAAAATTGCGGTGGATGTACTTGGGTCGACCAAGATTGATCTTGTGGTCTCTGACCTGAAGATGCCGGAAATGGATGGGTTTGGGCTTCTTTCGCACATGAGCAAGAAGCATCCGAACATTCCGGTGATCATGATGAGTGCATACTGCACACCAGAGATCAAGTCGCGGCTAAAAAACCTCGGCGCTTTTACGATCCTTGAAAAGCCGATCGATTTTCAGGAGTTCGTTGATCATATCTTCGCAGAACTGAACGCTGTCTCTAAAGGATATATCCAGGGCATTACGCTGCCTGCTTTTCTGCAGCTCGTTGAAATGGAAAAAAAGACCTGCACACTCAAGATAGGTTCTCACGGACGAAAAGGCTTTCTCTATTTCCAGGAGGGCATACTTGTCGATGCTGACAACAGTCTTGACGAGCAGGAGAAGGCTGCGCTCGATATCGTATGCTGGGATGATCCCGAGATAGAGATTGAGAGCATCTGCAGAAAAAAAATCCGGAACATACAACAGCCTTTGACCTATATTTTGATGGAGGGCTACCGGATCAGGGATGAAAAAATGAAAGCTGCAGGGGTACAACCCTCGATCCATGCTGAAGCAAAGGAGGTCGGGCCTGATTCAGTTGATTTTGGCACGTTCCTTAAAGAGATAAACGAAGAAGAGACTGCTCAGAAAATAGAGACACCGAAAACAATTACAAGGGAGGATAAGATGGCAACAACAAAGGAGATACTCAGCGAACTCGCAAAGATTCAGAGCGTTGACGCAGTCTGCCTTGTCGCGCGGGACGGCTTTTTGTTAGACAGCATCGCCCGCACAGGGATAGACACAGAAATGATCGGTGCAATCGCCTCAAGCGGATTTGGAGCCTCAGAGGCAATGGGAAGGCAGTTGGGCAAAGGGAATATGACAATCAGCATGATCGAGTTCGAAAAAGGTCCGGTTATGCTCTCCCCGGTAGGCGATGATGCCTTTCTTGTTGTCATCGCGGAAAAAGATGCCAACCTTGGCATGATCAGACTGAAATTAAAGAAGCACTGCGGCGAACTTGCTGTCGCAGCTGCAATTTAGGCAAGGAGTGAACTATGGCTGAAGAAGGAAAGATACTCGATATAGCGCATGTCAGTTTCCTCGACATGATCAAGATCATGATAACGCTGAGCGGCGCTGCAAGCGCAAAGGGCACGCTCATCAGAAATGCGATCAAGACAGCGGAAAAGATCTCGGAGATTGACTACCCGACCTTTGAGGACTATCTTGCAGCAGTTGAGAACGCCACAAACCCGATTACGATGATCGAGGGAAAGGCAACGCATGCAGGCGACTTTGTCTTTGGCCTTCAGCACTGTCCATTTGGTCCATCCATAAAGAATTACACCCAGGTCTTTGAGAAGCTGCCTGAGGGGTTTGCGGATTTTACTGCAGAGTTCAACAAACCCAGCAATATTACTGACCAGTTCCGGGTCGGCGAAGGAGCCGGCGTAAGCCCCTTCTGTTCAGTTCATCAGCCGATGAGGAGCGCCTTTGCTGAAAAGATAACCATAGGCGGGAAAAAGATAAAGATCACGCAGTTGGGGTGCAAGGCCGGTTCAGGCAAAAAAGGTTTTGCAGAAAAATGGTTATCTGAAAGCGGAGTTGCAAGGGAGGTTGTGGATAAAATCCTCGATAACCATATGTGCTGTTACTCCCTGAAGATCGTGGATGCGTGATCAGGCTGACGTCCAGACCTCATGGCCTCGAATCAGCGGGGCGGGACAGCGTACTCAACCGCATTCTCGCCCTGCTCCGAGGCTTTTGCCTCCTATAAATAGTAACGGGCAGACTCTCGGCAATAAGAAACCGCTCGAATTTACTGTCATATCTCAACGTTCCAGGACAGGCCAGCCACTACGACAATTCAGATATTTTCGAAGTTCTTATACGACTCCATAACATAGTCAGGAATAATCTTTAGTGCCTGCGTTGCATCGCGAAGACGCCTGCAGAGGGTCATGATGATCGACCGGTATATCTTGATAGCAAGTTCCCTGTCATGGGCCAGAGCCTGTTCGAACTTGTCTGATGGAAGCCTGATCAGGGCAGTATCCGTGGCTGCGACTATCGTAGCAGAGCGAGGCCCCTTGTCGATAAAGGCAATCTCTCCAAGCGGTTCCCCTGCCTCTACGGTTTCGAGGTGGGCACCGCTTTTCATTACTCTGACGCTTCCTGACTTGACCATATAAATGGCGTCGCAGGGATCTCCTTCCCGCATAATCTCCTCTCCCTCGCTGAACGCTACGCTTTCAGTAAGGATAGTTATCTTGATCAGTTCGCCGGTAGAAAGGTCTTTCAGAAAGGAGATGTTTCTCAGAAGTTCCATATTTTCCATATATTCACCTCATGGTATTTGTGCCACAGCACTTCGTTGTATCATCGAACATTTTTTCAGATATTCCCGGACCACCGCAATGTGTTGCCCGGAATGCATTCGAGGTATGCCCCGGTTACGCGTAAAGTGCTGGAATCATCGCCCCGGGGCGTGGCAATACTATGCAACCGTTTTTTCATGCTTCCCTCTCTCTAGAAGATATCGTTCTTATTTTTGATTATACGTTGTAGATGCATTATTGCATAGCCGGCAATGCGCGTGAACTCACGCGCCAGGCATCTGTTCACACTCTTTGAAAATCCTTACCGCACAGCGACGGCACCTTTCAGGGTCCAGTCTCGGCACAATGCTTTTAATTGCTTCGCTTTTTGAATGGAAAACGTTTTCTTCTCCAATGCTTCTGTTACAGCCTCCCCGTTTCATAACGTCTATTACCTCTCCCTTGAGAGAGCAGAGATATAACTGTCTTCCGTTAACACGCAGACGATGAGCTTCCTGGTTCAGCGTCTGACATCCTGCGACATCGATGAAGTTTATCCCGCCGCCCACAATCAAAATGTGGGCCTGTTCCGGATATTTCTTCGTTATTTGCTCGAGCTGTTCTGCTACATGATTTACTGCGCCAAAAAATAGGGACCCGTCAATCCTGATTATTTTGAGCTGCGGACATTCGGGCAGAGGCTTCTTCTCCACGTTCATCAAACTCTTTTTTTTGCTGTCAGGGTCAGGGGCAAGCGTTACAAAAGTTGGATGGGATGTCCGGTTAAGATAAAGCAGCAGAGAGAGAAGTACCCCTACATAGATCGCAAATTCAAGCTCCACAAATAAGGTAGAGAGGAATGTCGCAATGAGTATGCCGGCCTCCGGCTTGCTTGTCCTCACAATGGAGGCGATATGGTGTGTATCGACAAGACTATACGCAACCAAAAACAGGATGCCTGCCATTGAGGCTATCGGGAGATACGCCGTGAGAGGGGCTATGAGCAGTACTATGCCGGTCAGTATTATGGCGGCAAAGACCGCAGCCAGCGGTGTCCTGGCACCGGATTCAAAATTCACTCCCGTGCGGGTGAACGACCCGGATGAAGCATAGCTTGAAAAGAAGCTTCCTATGACATTAGAGAGTCCCTGACCGATGAATTCCTGATTGCTATCGATGCGTTGCTCAGACTTTGTTGCTATCGATCGGGCAATGGAGACCGCCTCAGCAAGTCCAAGCATGGCAACAGCCAAAGCAGGCGGCGCAAGCATGCGCAAAGAAGTAGTCGTAATATCAGGATGTGACAGTGGCGGAAGATGAGCCGGCAGCGAGCCCACGAGTCTGATGCCGTGCTCGCTGCCATTCATGAGCAGGGCCATAACGCTTCCTGCTATCATTGCAATGAACATTCCTGGCCACTTGGGCTTCAGAATTTTGAAAACTACGGCGATAATCAACGTACTAAGACCTATTGCAAGGGCATAGAAGTTCGTCTCAGGAAGGCTCGACAGTATATCTGCCCAGATATGAATAAAGGAGTGTTTGTTGGGTGCCGTGATGCCCAGAATGTTGCTTAGCTGGCTTGTTGCAATGAGTATTGAAGCCCCCGCGGTAAACCCTACGACGACAGAATGTGAAACAAAATTCACCAGGGCACCGAGACGGGCTACTCCAAGCGCTAATTGAAAAAACCCGGCGAGAAAGGTCAGGGTCAATGCCATCTGGATATACTCAGCACTTGAAGGAAGAGCAAGAGGGCTGAGAGCCGTGAAGATGACGATCGATATTGCTGTTGTGGGGCCGGAAATAAGGTGATGGGATGACCCGAATAAAGCGGCAATCATTGCAGGAACTATTGCGGAATAAAGACCGTATTCAGGGGGCAGTCCTGCAATGATTGCAAAAGCCACTCCCTGCGGCAGAACAATAACCGCACCGGTTATTCCAGCAACAATATCTGCCCGCACACTGCGACTGCTGACCGTAGGCCACCATTGCAGGGGAGGGAAGAACTTATTGAGAGACCTTTTTACTTGTCCGGATGCTTCTTCATCGTTTTGCATGGTTTTCTGACATTCCCCGTTAAAAAGTATTAGTTCTTTTTTCTTCTTACGATAAAGTATAGCACCTGTATTCCAAAGGTTGAACTAGCCTCCCCCCCCGGAACGTTCCCTGTGTAATGAAAACTCTGACAAGCAGGTCATAAACAGCACGTAACTGGTATGATATGAAAATAATAATAGGGGCGCCTGTACGCTAAGGAGACACCCATGGCAATTGAAGCAAAGATCGAAGGTACCAAGCTCATTATCACCTGCGACCTTGAGGAGCCTAAACCAAGCGCATCAGGCAAAACCCTTGTCGTTGCCAGCACGAGAGGTAATATGAGGACAGATCTGACCGTACAGGGTAAACCTCTTACGATCGGATTAAACGCTTATACGTCAAAATAGAGGAAGAAATTGCTGATGAGGGTTTGTCAGATCTTATTGAAGATATTGAGAAAGAAATAGGCTGATTTGTAAAGAAAAAATGGTGCCGAAGGGGGGACTCGAACCCCCATGGCGTTTCCACCACTAGACCCTGAACCTAGCGCGTCTGCCAATTCCGCCACTTCGGCAATAACGTGTATATTAATCTCCGCAGATAATCTTGTCAACATGAGGGAGATTAAGGCTTATATCCGAGGGCTTGGATGAACCGTTGCCCTGAGACTCTCGGTGCTCAGCTTCTGAATTCTTCTGGCCGGACTGGAAATGGAAAAGCCCCCTGCCCCTGCCAAGCTCCTTATGACATGCAGCAATACAGGCCCCGCAGTTCACACAGGAAATATCACGTCTGCTCATCCTTGGCAGAACGTTCATAAAGCAGGCCTTCTCACAGCCCCTGCAGTTGGTGCATTCTTCGGCACGTCCCGCATCCATCCTCACCCGCAGGGAAACAGGGCTGACCCAGCCAAAAAGCATCTGCATCAGTCCGGCAGCACAAATATACTTGCAGAGCGAATGACGCACCAGAATTGACGTAACCAGCATATAGATGGAAATACCTATGATTCCTGCTTTGACGCCAAAGGTAAAGTCCCAGGTCATGATCTGGCTCCAGATGGTCTTTGGCGCCACAAGATATCCGGTAAGCGCTATGCCGCCGAGCAGGGGAAGGACAATCATGCTCAGGAGGGCAATGATCAAATACAGCAGTTTTCTCTCTGCTGGCACCTCCGGATCATTCGGTCTTTTAACAAAAAGGCTCCTTCGTCCAAGAAACTTGAGTGTGAGATTATCCGCTAGTTCAAAAAGCGTTCCTTCAGGGCAGAACCAGCCGCAGAAGAACCTGCCTGTCAGGAACCCCAGAAGAGGGAATATTGCCAGCATAATGACCCATGGCAGAATGGCCTTCAGAAATATCCGGAGGGCAACGTGGCCTGCTGAACGTATACTATGATCAGCATAAAATGCGTCTTTCAGTCCTAGGCTCCAGATCTGCCCAAATATGATCAGTTCTTTTGTGGCAGTGTCAAATCTGAATATATTCAGCACAGGCATGAGGAAGACAAGCAGAATAAAGGCTATCTGGGTGGTTCTTCTTGATGCAGTGAGGTTCATGAAGTAACTCTATCACCGAGGCAGCAACACTGCCATGATTTACGTCATATAGAGCAAAAAAGAGGTAAGAGGGGGAGGCTGCCCCGGTTTATTGGAGGGGACAGGGGCAGCCTCTGGGGACAAAGAAATATTATATATGGTATCGATATTTTTTTAAAGAGGATATACTCCAAATCAGATTTATGACCAAATAATTTACGGCAACCGCATCAAAGCCACAAATAACGATTTATTCCAGCGGGAAAACAAGTAATATATCCTTTAATAACACTATATTACGTCTTCTGATGTATAACGGAAACATTCAGGGGGGGGCGGCCCCCCCCTGCTCAACAATGTGTTATGCCCTTTCAGATGCAGCCGTTACGACATGAGCAGAACCCTTGCCAAGTCTGAAAAAGTCGACAACAAAAATGCCGACACCGATTAGGAAGCCCACGCCGAAGATCGCACGCAAGATCCAGAACCAGAGGTTATAGGTTGCCTTAACGGCAACGTAATCGAGCCCCATGAGCCTTTCCATATACACCTGGACCATTCCTGCCCCGGTGATGGTCAGCACAATGAAGACCATAGAGATCGTCATCCACCAAAACGAAGCAAATGCGCGGGATGCGTCAAATGACTTCACGCCCCGTATGGCAGGCAGCGTGATATAGATCATGGCCATTACAAGCAGGACATATGCGCCATAGAATGCAAGATGACCGTGCGCTGTCGTGATCTGGGTGCCATGCGTCCACTTGTTGATCTGGGGAAGCGTATGGATAATTCCCCATAATCCTGCGCCCACAAAGTTAAAGATGGCATGCGCAACCGTATAGTACAGACCCGCCTTGTTCTCCACATTTCTGGCCTCTCTCGTCGTTCTGAATGCGTCCCATACCATAAAGAGCAGCGGAAGCGGCTCGAGTGAACTGAAGATACCGCCGACCCAGAGCCAATAGCTTGGGGTACCGATCCAGTAATAATGGTGTCCTGTGCCAAGGATGCCGGTAAACATGACAAACCCCACTTCGATATACATCCATTTTTCCACAACCTCTCTTTTGGCGCCGACAACCTTCATCAGCATGAATGCCAGGAGCGCTCCTGCTATGACTTCCCAGGCGCCTTCGACCCAGAGATGGATGACCCACCACCACCAGAACTGGTCCTTTACCATACTCTTTGAATAGAACATGCCAGGCAGATACATCAGGGCAAGTACCAGAAGTCCGCCAACGAGCGTGCCCTGTATGCCGGTCCATCTCTTTGTCTTCATCATAGTCATAAAATTGATGAACAGGAATAGGAGGACGGAAATGACGATCAGCATATCCGCCCAGCGCGGGGCCTCAATATATTCCCTTCCCTCATTAAGCGGATTGATGCCCATAATCGGGCTGTTGGCCTGGGGATTAAGACCCATCCAGATGTAGCCGAGCACAACAGCCGTAATCGCTACAACCGTTGCCCAGAACTGGAGCTTTGCAAGGGGAAGGCTCCAGAGCTCTGTTTCCGACTCCTCCGGCACGACATAATATGTTGCTCCCATCAGGCCGGCAAGATGCCAGACAACAAGGGCGTTGATATGCAGGGTCCTGATTGTGTTGAAGTTCAGGATAAAGAAACTCGGCCAGATGAACTGGACAGCTGCGATGATGCCTACCACAACCTGGACCAGAAAAAGGACAACCGCAAAGGTATAAAAGTATTCTGCTATTTTTTGACTTTGATATTTAACGCTCATTGCACCACCTCCTATTTCAGCGTAAGCATGTAATCGGTTAATTTGTCGATTTCAGACTCAGGGGCCTCGACCTTCGGCATAGCCGAGTTCTTAACGAAAGCGACAGGGTCCTTGAAATGACCGACGAGCCATGCACGATCGCGCTTTGCACCGACCCTGGTAAGGTCCGGCCCTGTTGTGCCGCCTATGCCGTTGATCGTATGACATGCAGAGCAGCCATGGGATTGGTAAACTCTCTGACCTTCTGTAAGCTCCTTGCCTGCGACTCCCCCTGCTGCTGCAAGGATCGGTTTTGGCGGCCAGCCGTTTGTATCGACCCTGGAGGTCCAGTCAAGGAATACGATAAGATCATCCGCCTCCTCAGACCTGATACCGAGCTTTGGCATGGATGCGTTTGGGTTTGCAGACCGCGGATCCATCAGGAACTGCCTGAGATAGATTTTCGGCTTGTTCAGCGTTGTCTTTGTCAGGTCAGGGGCAAAATACGATCCGTTGCCGAAGATCGTGTGGCAACCGATGCAGTCATACTTGTGCCAGACCATCTTGCCGGCGTTCACCTGCTCAGTTATCTCCGGAGCCCTCTTATCCAACTTCCCCATGGTGTCATAGGTCAGCCCAAGAAAGATCGCGAAGAAAAAGAGACTGCCGAGGATGAAGAGATTTCTTGCTGCTTTGTTGCTCATCGAAACACCTCCTTTGGTTTTTCTGGTTTTACCGTAGCAGGAAGCACAGCATAGTGGTATGATGCAAATCATACAGACAGGCAGGACGACAGAGTAACGTATAAGGGGAGGATCGAGCCATCATGACAACAGAAAGTCAAGAGAATTTCCGCTATCATGCCGATATCTCGGACAGCGACATCTATGAAGCCATGAAGCACATTCCGGGGTATCTTGATATAACACCAGCAGACCTCAGGGAAGTCTTTGACTTTGCATACCACCATGCCGTAGACCGCATAACGTCATCGGTCAGGGCAGAGGAGATCATGAGAAGTCCGGTCTACACGGCCGGGAAAGATACACCCCTGATAGACGTGGCTGAACTGATGGCGGAAAAAAATATTTCAGGTCTTCCGGTGCTGGATACTGACGGCAGGGTAGCAGGAATGATCTCTGAAAAGGATTTTCTTGGGGTCCTAAAAGAAAAAGAGTCTGTAACGGTCATGAAAATTCTGGCTAAATGCCTGCAGGGAAAGGGCTGCCTTGCGGCTTCTGTCCGCCAAAAGACCGCAGGCGACATCATGACATCACCTGCGATCACAATCCCGCCTGAGCTGCCGCTGTTCCAGATCATGATAGTCTTTTCAAACAGGGCCATAAACAGGGCTCCTGTCATAGACCCTGCGGGCAGTCTGCTCGGCATTGTATCGCGCGCTGACATAATTGGCGCCTCGGTGATCAGGCCATAATGCTGGGCGCATATTTCAGAAAAATGAAGGGCAATACCCAAAGTCCTCCCCGCGTCAGTCTGTCCGAGATCGCCTGGTCATGGCTCGGAGCATTTCTCGGCATCGGTTTCATCTCATTTGCCAATTACCATATTTTTGAAAAAATAGACCTGCTGATGATCGTGGGCTCATTCGGAGCCTCTGCCGTGCTGATCTACGGGGCGATAAAAAGCCCGCTTGCCCAGCCACGAAACCTCATAGGGGGACATCTCTTTTCGGCTGTCGCAGGAGTAGCCTCATATCAGGTCTTTCACAGTTACATCTGGCTTGCGGCTGCAGTCGGTGTTGCCACGGCAATAGCCGTCATGCATGCAACGAGAACGCTCCATCCGCCAGGTGGCGCAACCGCGCTCATTGCAGTGATTGGAGGAGAAAAAATTCATACCCTTGGGTTCATGTATGCGGTCTTCCCGGTAGGCGGAGGTGTGCTGATCATGCTTATCATTGCCCTGCTGGTGAATAATATCCCTAAAAACAGGCGATATCCGGAGTTCTGGCTGTAATCGATACGTCAGACCTGGCAATTATGCCGTAACAGTTACCTTGCGTTCAGACCCGCCCCTTATACAATTAGTTTCTCTCTGTCTGCTGCAAAAACCAGACAGCTTCACTGCAGGACCTGCAGGTGAGAAGTCTTATGGTAATCGCGTCAAGGGGATGATCGACTTTCTTGCCTGATTTATCTGCAAACAGTCCTATAAGTTTGGCATGTGCATCCGTTTCTTCCTCCGGCAGGCTGTATTCCCATACGGTCTTATAGGGAATGATGCCGGCCAGCAGTTTAATGACCTTAATGCTATGCACTGGCGTATTTGCCACTGAAATAAGTATCCGTTCCCTGCTGTCAAACCGTATCTGGCTGAAGCAGTGCCGGTCAGTATTCTTATACGCAATAACTTTGCTCACGGCTTATTTTAGCAAAAAGGGGCCTATCCATTCCATTGCCACGGGACCCATTCCGGGCAGTCAGACAGCGGGATTTTTTCAGGTATCCAGGCCTGGGATATTCTTAATCTTCCTTTAATCATCCTTTTGTTACTCTGTTATCACGAATCATACGGATTCGGAATTCAACTTATCAGGAGGATGTCATGAAAAAAATGTATGCAGTTCTGGTTATCGTGTTAATACTTGGAATGTCCATGGGTATATCATCTGCAAGCGAGCATAGAAGAACCTACGAGAGTGAGCGCAGGCATAACGGACATGATGTGAAAATCTACGGAATAGTGGACAAGATGCCGGAAGGCGGCATCGGCACCTGGATCGTAAAGGGCAAGGAGATTCTTGTTACAAAAGCAACCCATATCAAGGAGAGGCATGGCAGGGTTTCCGCCGGCACCTATGTGGAGGTCAAAGGGACGTATAGCGGCAATACGCTGCAGGCTGATGAAATTGAAGTCAAAAGAGATAAGAGATAGCCATCGGTAGCACCCCTCCCCTGTACGTCATAAGGCAAATGGGGGAGGCAACTTTTATAGTAAGGAGAACTTGCATGAACGATAAAATAAATGTAACTACCGACACTTCACCCGATATATGGCTCAGATTGACTCATCTTGGGATACTGATCTTTGGAATCGCTGCCTGGATCAGTGGATACGCTGCTGGAGACTATAAGCGTATTGACCACTCTGGTTTCGATATCCATCAATGGCTCGGCATTGGCGCATCTTTTTTTGTTTTTATCCGCATTGCAATTGGCCTGTTCGGTTCCGAAGTTGCACGCTTCAGAAACTGGCTTCCCATAACCGGTGAACGCATTTCAGCTGCGCTGAAAGATATTCAGGAGCTAGTGCGCTTCAGGATGCCTCATCGCCCGACCCACCAGGGTCTTGCCGGAGTGGTCCAGACCTTCGGTCTGGCTGTTTTTGTCCTGCTTGCCATAAGCGGAGGTCTGCTTTTCCTTCTTCTTGATCCGGGGATGAAAGCCCGGGGGATTGTACACGATATAAAGGAAGTTCATGAGATCGGAGGAATTCTTATCCCTGCCTTCCTGTCTCTGCATGGAGGGGCCGTCATAATGCATACGTTTGCCGGGAATCACGTATGGAAAAGAATATTTATTCATGTCGAACAACAGCAGAACTCAACAGAGTGACGGTATAATATCTCCATTGCCAACGCCGGGGACAGGTAAGAATAATGAAGGTGCTCGTTATAGAAGATGACAAGAGGCTCGCCCTCCTTATCAAGAAGGGACTTGAAGAAAATTCCTTTTCCATTGATCTGGCCTTCGACGGTGAAGAGGGGCTCTATATGGCGGAGACGTTCCCCTATGATGCGCTCATCCTGGATGTGATGCTTCCGCTGAAGGACGGCTTTTCGGTTTTGGCAGATTTGAGGACTCGCGGCGTTACGCTGCCGGTAATCATGCTCACCGCACGCGCTGAAGTTCAGGACCGGGTAAAGGGTCTTAATACCGGCGCTGATGATTACCTGGCAAAACCCTTCGATTTTTTAGAACTGCTCGCCAGATTGAAGGCAGCCATCCGGAGAGGCAAGGGAAAACCGTCACCTCTGATCGAAATAGGCGATCTGGTCATCGACACCAACTCCAGGGCAGTCAGGAGGGGCGCCAGATATATCAGACTTTCCTCAACGGAATATAATCTGCTCGAATACCTCGCACTGAATTGCGGCCGCGTGATCAGCAGAACTGAACTGGTTGAACATATGTATGCTACCGATTCGGAACGTGACAGTAATGTAATTGACGTATACGTCAATTATGTGCGGAACAAGATCGACAAGGGCTTCCGCATGCAACTGATCCAGACCGTGAGGGGGGCAGGCTATATGATCAGGGCTGAGGCAGAATGACAAAACTATTCTATTCTATCAGGGCAAAACTGTTCATCTGGCTGGCAGCTCTGGTATTGACGTTGCTGGCAGGCCTCGGCTTTATGCTGCATCATGAAATAGAGAATATTCTTTTAGGATCTGCTGACCGTCTTCTTCACTCCAAGATTCAGATTATCAAGGGATTGATCCATGAAGAGCACGGAGGCATTGAACTTGAACTCTCGGAGGTCGTTTCAGGCGACTATTCAGTCCCCCGTTCCGGACATTACTACAAGGTCATTATGGACGGGCAGATCATTGCCTATTCCCCTTCGCTTGTCGACCAAGATTTCAATCTGGATGCTCCAAAAAACATCGAAGCGCAGAAGGGGAACCCCGAACTGGTTTATACGTCGCAAGGCCCTGATGGAGAACCGGTCCGCGTCGAAAGAAATGCCTTCATGCTCCTGGACCACCACTTTATTGTTTTTGCCGCAGAGAGCATCTCTGAAGACCTGGCAATACAGGGCACGTTCAGAACATTTCTCTTGCTGGCCCTGCCGCTATGCATTCTGCTCCTCTGTGGCGGAGGGCTTCTGATCATACGGGACTCATTGAAACCTCTCGCCACATTTTCATCAAAGATCGCAGGGGTCACCCATAAGACAATGACGGCGAGCATCAACACTACAACCGAAGCCCTTGAACTGAGATGTATGGCAGATTCATTCAACAAGATGCTTGCCCGGCTCCGGAAGGCCTTTGAAGCAGAACAGCGGCTTATTGCCGATGCTTCCCATGAACTGAAGACCCCGGTTGCGGTTATCCGCTCGCAATGTGACGTTACGCTTCAAAGAGAAAGAGGGCAGGATGAGTACCGGGAAGCCCTGCTCTCCATACGGGAAACTTCAAAAGGTATGATGCAGATAATAAATAATATGATCTCTCTGGCCCGTCTTGATTCCGGCCTTCTTGAACCACCTGAAATTACTGAGGTTTCCGTTACGACATGTCTCGAAACGGTCCTGCAGCTTATCGCCCCGATAGCGGCAGAGTGCGAGGTGACCATAGAGAAATCCTGCGAAGAAGGCCTGACCATACAGGGAGATGAGCCGCGCCTTACCGAAGCCTTTCTTGCTGTTATCGAAAATGCGGTCAAATACAGCAGACGCGGAGGGCATGTTTCGGTCGTTGCGAAAGAATCTGCCGGAAGAGTAATTATTATGGCACAGGATTATGGGAGTGGAATTGCCGCGGGACATCTGGAAAGAATCTTTGAGAGGTTTTATCGCGGAGATGCGGCAAAGGAAATTGAGGGCAGCGGGTTGGGGCTAAGTATTGCCAAGACTATCATAGAGGCACAGGGAGGGGAGATCAGGGTGAAGAGCAAGCCGGGCGAAGGCACTTTGGTCAGCATCATACTGCAGTGTCACACTTCGTTATAGAACATCGCTTCCCCTGTTAAGGCAATTGCCCGGGCAATTCACAGATGCCGTCTTTCTGGCATCGATCCTCTTTTGTCTTCTGCTCAAGCCTCATCTTCTTCCGCACAAGGGCTTCCTGATTCCTCCGCCTCTCATCATCATTTTCAAAAAGCAGCGGGGGCACTGCCCTGGGCCTGCTGTTTTCATCGAGGGCCACGAAAGTAAGATAGGCTGATGATGTATGTCTGACCTCGCCGGTGATAAAATTTTCAGCCTCCACCCGCACCCCGATCTCCATGGATGTCCTGCCAGCCATATTTATACTGGCCTTCAGGAAAAGCAGATCTCCCACAAAGACGGGGTGGTGAAAATCCAGTCTGTCAAGAGAGGCGGTGACCGTATTTGATCGGGCATGCCTGCTTGCCACAACCGCTGCTGCGGTGTCTATCAGTTTCATAATGACGCCTCCATGCACGTTACCGGCTGGATTCGCATCCTGCGGCAGCATGACCTGCGCCATGGTAACAGATGTTTCGCTGACTGTTTTACCGTTCATTACTGCTTCTTGCCCTTATTGGGGCCCGCAGGCTTTATCGTGAACCTGCCGAACGCTATGCCAAGGTCAACACCTTTGCCGGTCCCGGCAAGAGCAAGAGAGACCTCTCCCTTGGTAAGCACCTGCGCGCCTGCCGATTTCACAACTCCGGCATGGGCTTCCGCCTTTGCATATGCTCCGTAGAGTTCTGAAATGCTGGAAACGCCGGAGAACGTACCAGTACCTTTCAGCCTGGATTTTCCTACCGTCAGTCCGCCGCCCTTCGTGTCAATCGCCACCTTTGCTGACTGTCCATTGTCACAGGTGATGGTCGCTGTTCCTGTGGCCGTCTCATAAATGGCGGACCATCCGCGCAGATTGAATTGCATCTTGCATTTCGTCTCCGCAGCCTCGGCCAACGGAATGCCGGGGGACAGTCCGTATGCCATAAATATCCCGAGGATCGTAACCGTTGCAAGAATATTTCTGTTTGTCATTGTTCCTCCTTTTTTCATGTCCTATCGTTCTGCAGGACAGATCTCCGGGCATGACCCGCAGCTGATGCATGTTTCATAATCAACAACAGGTCCCTTCATAACATATCCCTTCTCTCATAGTCAGTATATCACTGCAGCACGAAAAAGCAATTCGTTCGCAGCATTATCAATGCTGATGCGCAGGGGCAGCCGGTGCTGCAATCCCTTCGGTTTTGCCGTGACTGTGGCCCATCGGCCCCAGGGCATCCATATGCAGCCTCTCGACATAGTGGGTGAACTCCACATATGCAGCAACAAATTTTCTGCCATATTCAACGCCATGCTCTGCATGTTTTTTCGTCTCTGCTGCATGTGCAAAGCGCTCGCGGATACCTTTTTCTGCAGCATCGGCAACCAGCTTCACAAGCTTGTCAGCAGACCCTGCCTCTAATGCCTTGTCAGCAGCTGCTACCGATGGCTCAACTGCCTCACCAGGCTTCAGGCCTGTGTACGGCGCTCCTTCACCGGCCCGGTGTATGCGGACAAGGGTCTCAAAGAAGTACATGTCAGCAAGCTCTTTCGCCTCCTTGGACTGCTTCCTCACTGCAAGGGTCTTATCGAACTGGGCCCTGATCTCTGTTTCATCTCCCTTCCTGACCCACTTGAGCACTGGCGTTATATCACCCTTTTCAAGTGCAGCTTTTGCTGTCAGTACTACCGGTCCGTCAAGCGTATCGCAGTGTGCTCCTGCAATACCCGGTATCATATACATACCCACAACAACTGCCAACCCAAAAATGATCCTGAAAATATTCTGCGTTATCATCTGCTTCTCCTTGTTATTTCACTGAATTTACATCATGCATTACCATAACAACGTAAGGGATTTATTGTTATGATCTAAGTCATGCAGCAGCGGCTGAGCCTCCATGCCATGTCACACGGCTTCCCCGCACTCGGGCAAACCTTCTTACCACCAGCGCCAAAGAGAAATGATGAACACGATTGAGAAGATAAGGACAAGATTCATATAGGCAAAGAAATAGAATAGTATTATGTGCGGTGGTCTTTTTACTTCCTTTTCTCTAAGCAGTTTCCCTATCGCAGGCATTTTGAGCACCTTTTCTTCTCCGTGAGGCGCTGTTTTCAAGATATTCGTAAGATCATTACCCGCAGGATGCTTTTTAAAATGGCTGCCTTCACGCCAAAGTTTACTGCTGGTAACATCATAAATAATGTCGTTATATGCTATATATACAGGACGCCCATCCTTTCCGTCATACTGGGCTAATTCATCGGACGTCATATCTCCTGTACGGTGGACAATGCCCTGTTCTCTTTTTTTCCTCAGTTTTGGACCTACAACAAAGGTAACAAAGACAGCCGTCGATACCATTATGAGAAAGAGGACAATCTTAATGGTCAACAGAATACCAAACCTCGTATGGAAGAGCATATGCCAGGTCGGCACCCGTGAAACGGAGAGGAGTGTGCCCGTTACTGCCATAATTATGATAGACCCCCATCCGAGCATCAGTTCCCCCCGCGGAAGCCCACCTGCAGCATAGGCCGGCTTAAGGACTATATGAACATAGAGAATGGTCCCGAACCAGATAATGGCCGTTATGGTATGGAGATAGCCAATGATGAACCGGATAACTCTCTGGAGTGAGTTAAGGGTTTTGTACTGGCCCTTGATCCTGAGACTGTCCTTAAAGGTTTCACCCTCGTTGGTAAGTTTTCCGCCGCCGCCTGGATCAAGATGGCAGTCGTTGCATATTTTGCCGGTCTGTCCTGCGTACTCCGTTGTACTGAGTCCGCTTGTGGGGAAAAGCAGGAGACATGACACAAAAAGAACTGCCAATGAACCTAACTTACTATTCATAAGTCTCGATCTCTCCTTCCCGCCATGTATAAGCGGATATCTCAGATCGCTACAATAGATGACCTCATTCCCAGGAGAGGAGCCGTCTCTCACCAGTCAGCGCACGTATCTCTGTCACGTCCTGGCTCACTTCAAGACAGCCTCGATACTGTCCTTTTGCATCGCGCACGGCAAAATACCTGATCAGAATAAACCTGCCGCGCATCTGGATCCAGAAGTCAGCGCTGTCCTTTTCGCCATTCCTGAAGGCTTCGAGAATCTTTTTGACACTATCGACGCTCTTGGGCGGGTGACAGTTCTGGACCTTCCTGCCGATGATCCCCGGGCTCCTCGGAAAGATACGGTCCCGCGTTGCAGAGTAATAGACCACCTCGTCGTTTTCGTTCACAAATGAGACATCAACCGGAAGATGGGTGAGTATAAGATTCACCTGCTCAGGCGTTATCTGCCCTGTATCAAGATTTATACTGCCGACCTTTTCTTCTGCCAGGGCCTGCCCGGAAAGTCCGGACGGCATCCACTCATCCACGCTGTCAAGCCAGGCATAGCCGATCTCCTCTTCGCCCTTTTTGACTTTGAACCAGTCTTCTTCGCTCAGTGTTTCGAGCGCCATGGGGTAGAGGATATGCTCTTCCTTGTAGATCATGTCATTGATCATGGTGATGAGTGTCTTGATCTCGAGATCTTTTAAGGTCCCCGCAGCCACTGCTGCCTTTACATGCCTGAGCATGTCACGTATGTCGTCATGCAGCGCCCACATGACCTTCGATGGCCCTGTGATGCCCTTTATCTCGAGGATCGGAAAGAGTTGATTCTCCTTCCTTGCATAATGTTTTTCGATTGAAGAAATCTTCTCGATAAAACCCGGCAGCCCCACGTTATCTTTGAGCTCTTCCATCTCCTGCATGATCGACTCAGCATGCCGGTTTTCGAGCATCAGGGTATGAACAGGATGGCCTACGGGAAGACCCGGCATGGTCTTTTTTTCGAGTGACTCCTTAAATACCTCGACATGAACGCTGCAGAGCTGTTTCACCTCCTGCTCAGGCATGCCTTCGCTGATCAGCTTCTGCTCCATCTGCGCTATCTCATAAGGAGAGACATCTTTTATCAAATCGAGGAACCGCTTCTTCAGAATGCCTACATCAACTCCCTTATGTATATCCCTTATTATCTCCTTCAGGATCTCTTCCCGATTTTCGGATGTTGTTTCACCGCTCTTTATGAATACGGCTTCTCCGGTCTTCTTTTTGACCACCTCTGCAATGCCCTTCATGAGCTCATCGGGATTAACGCCTCCAATAAGAGCGACTTGGCTGAGTGTTGCCATTCGTCCGAGGGTATTACGCATAAATGGATTGTCGAGAGCTTTGAAATTTGTGTTAAGACTGATGAGATAGTCTTTAATAAAAGGATATTGTGCAAGCAGCGCCGAAATCTTTGTCCCTGAATTCAATTCCATAAAATCCCTCCGATAATACTGTAGTCTGCTTCGGGTCAGTCTTTTAACAGTCTATCATAATTATCTTCAGGTCTTATGGAGCGTTAATTAAATATCCTCTTCCACTGAAGAAAGAGGGAGCATGTGTCGATCAGGCAAAAACTCTATTTATCCTTTACCAAACGGGCAGACAGGGTAATGGCAGACCTCGCAGTTCATGCAGAGGCCGCCGTGGCCTAATTCTGCAAGTTCTTTCCTCCCGATCTGCTCGCCAGCGAGTACCCGGGGAAGCACAAGATCGAAAATAGTCGTCTTATGATACATGCCGCAGGCAGGGATTCCCAGGAGAGGGATGGGGAGCTGGGGATTGGGGACTGCTTTACTGATCCCTGATCCCTGATCCCTAACCCCTGCCTCTATGGTTGCCACGAGAAACATTGCCCCGGGCAGTACTGCAGAGCCATATGTGATATCTGAGGCGCCGAGGTTCCGTATGGCAAAGCGCGTGACATCATCCGGGTCAACTGACATCCCGCCCGTGGTGATCAGCAGATCGCAGCCGGCAGCAATCAGCTCCCTGAGCCTCGCCTCTATATACGATTCATCATCAGGCGCAAAGTACATGCCTCTGACCTCGCCGCCGTATTCCTCTATCTTTTTCTTTATGACAGGCCCAAAGGCATCCTGAATCCTGCCGTAATAGACTTCATTGCCGGTTATAACAACACCCGCCTTAGGCTTTCTGATCTCTTTTACTTCAATGGTCTTATGCCCGGTCTTGGCAAAAGCAACGGCGCTTTCAATCACCCTTTTCTTGACCACCAACGGGATTGCCCTTGTGCCTGCGATGATCCGGCCCTCTTGTACCACAGTGTTATTATGAAGCGTAGCGCACATGATATCACCCGACATGTTAAACTGCCGCAGCGATTCCGTGTCGATCTTCAGAAGCCCTGACCTGCCGGCAATGATATTGATCTTTCCTTCTTTAGGCTCCCCCTGGATCTTTACACCGTCTCCCATAAGTGCATCAGCCAATGCGCGGGCTGCCTCGTCTTCATGCATCTCGTCAGCTTTGACATCCAAAACAAAGAGGTGCTCCTTGCCGAGCTTCTGCAGATGACTGACATCCTCCGGTTTAATGACATGGCCTTTTCTAAAGGCACACCCCTTGAACTGGCCAGGGGTTATCTCAGTGATGTCGTGGGCAAGGATCGTGCCGACAGCATCTTCTACCGATATAGTTTTTGCATTTGATTTTGGATTAGTTTCATGGATTTCACACATGGCTGCCCCCTTTAAAAAACATTTTGAATCGCTTGTCTACAAACTCATTTATCCCTGCTTCCATTGACCGGTATTTTTTCAGAAAATCTCTTGCAGCAGGAGTCAGCACTGCGCCTCCACCATTTTTGCCGCCTGTCTGCCGCTCAATAAGTTTGAAGCCAAGCCGCTCTTCCATTGCCTTTATGTAACCCCAGGCCTTTCGGTAAGAGATGTTGATCTCTTTTGCCGCCTGGTTAATTGATCCATATTTCCCTATAGCCTCAAGCAGAAACCATCTGCCCCGGCCAAAGACCGGCTTGCCATCCGCCTCTATCCAAAGCTTTGACTTAATCTCCATGTCTCATTCCTCATCCGTTATGGAATAATTGCATAACGCTTCACAATAAAAAAGTGTCATCGCACACCCACCCGCTCAGACGCTGCCGCTTCTTCGGAAACGATCCGGGTCGTGACAATAAGACTCTGGAGCCAGAAAACACCCTTCAACGGCGAAATCATTCCCTTTATGGTGCTCTCTACAAGCAACCGGGCGAAGTCCTTCAGCAATGGCAGTTCGCCTTTTTCAGAATAGATGAAAAACCCGCTCTTGTCTATATGGACCGTCACGTCTCCACAGGAGTGACCGAGGGACTTAACAATGCCCAAAATAACATTCCCGATGTAATTCTGGGTAAATTCATTCATCGGAATGATCGCGTCATTAACGACTACGTTAGTCTTCAGTCGTGTAATAGCCGACTTCGGCACAAGATCTGCACAGCATGCTTCCATTTCTGTGTACCTCCCTCCTATCCTGGACATACTCCTGGCATTGTCCGCATTGAACCCGACTTAAGGGTCTTCCGGGCATATCTTCCGGATTAACCTTTACATACACTTCCTGCACGGTAAAGAGGTCCGCATCAGACATTATCTTGTATGCCTCGATCTGGGCGTCATATTTGTTTTCGATATGGTTGAAATATTCTTTTGCCTTCAGCCGTGAATCCTCCCTTGCACTGACTCTGACTGCCCTGCCGGTTTTCAGATTGAAAAATGTTGCAGCCATCTTGCCGTAATCCATGAATTTCATTGTCCTGTGTCCGAGACTGCAGCCGGTCACAGACTGGATTGCATCCGTAGCGCAGCGGTCCATCTCCACAAATACAATAATGCTCTTTCTGTCTTTGCCCTTCGGCTCTTCAATGCCCGCCTCTTTCAGCCCCAGCATTGACATCTTCACCCCAAGCACCTGGCCGGGACAAAGATGTCCGTGGATACGAACGGATTCCTCCAGCAGTTTTTCAAAAGTCATTAGTCCCGCCTATTGCTGCAACATACCAAATCAACAGCCTCCTCCAGACTTGCATCCTCTAATTCATTATTGCAGATTTCATATTCAAAATAATGATTTCCCGTATAACCTTGCTGAAGCAGCAGGGATTTGCTGAAGCAGAAATCCCTGCATAAGGCACAGCCGCTACAGAGTGAAGCATTAAAGTAAAGTCCCTTCCTGGGTTCATAAACCCCATTTTTCAGAGCCCCGGTCGGACAGATCCCGACGCAGGAATAACAACTGTCGCAGGAGGCATCGGTAGTTATGGTAAAGGCATATTCTTTCAAAATTCCCGAGGTAATATCATGATCCGTAATTTTCCTCAATGAGGTATTCAGGAGCATCCTCTTTAGAGGCAGCTTTTTCTTCGAATAGGACAGGGTATCCTCGTCATCGGCGTCGATTAACTTTGCCGCTCCGAGAAAAGCCATGTTCTTGACAGCGTAAAAAAAACTCCTGCGGTCCAAGGATACGGCCTCAAACCGCAGTTCAGCCATGCTTTCGATAAAGACCGTCTTTTCTAAAATGTCGATGCCGGTCGTCTCACGTATGGCGGCAACCCTCTCCTTAAGCGTATCCATGACAAAAGCATTATTGCATGTCTTGCACAACGAGAGATCTAACTGGAGAGGTCTGTCCATAACGGTATAGAGCGCAATAAGATGCTCCTCAGAGAGGGCGCCAAGGCAGGATATCTTTTCATGCGCCTTTGAACCCGCAGATTTCTTGCATCCGATCACCGGACTGGAAATTGAATTCTGCAGTTTTCTTAGTCGTGCAAGTATGTTGAGAAAATCAGAGTCCTTCATCCCAAGGCAATCTGCAGGGCATTCAGAGACGCAGACCATGCAATGGGTGCATTTGTCCGCATCGATCACGATTTCATCGTCAATAGTTATAGCTCCGGCATGACAGTTGGATATGCATACAGGACAGCCATTTTTGTCAAAGCGCATGCGCATGCAGCGTGACCGGTCTACCGCAATCGGAAGATCAACGCTGCCAAAGGCGCTGTCTATCAGTTTTTCGCTGAGCACAGACCAGCCTTGATTTCAACCTTGCCACGTTCATCAGAAGCCGGCGAACTGCCTCCATTGCTCTTTATGAAGAGAGAAAGACAGTCAGCAAGCGCCTCAAAATAGGTATTATCTGTTCCGGCCTTTATCCTTTCACAAAAGACCGGCACCCATGTCCCCATGAAACGATCAAGAAATTCTTCCTGCGCTCTGACAAAATGTAACGCCTTGTCAGTCGCGCCTTTTTTCAGGGCTTCCGTTTGCTGGAAGGATAAATAATACATAAACTCAAGTTCAACGGCTATATGGTCCGGTAACTCGGAAAAATCAGCGTCCATATCAAGTCCCATCTGACGGTAGAAGTCATTAACCCGCGAAGTGGAATCAGCCATTATTGTCCTGCCCTCATCCAGATAGATCGAACCGTAAGGGGCAGCATTCAGTTCATAGGGCCCGATAAAAAGCCTTGCATATTCGACAAGAAGTTCTTCATTATTATACGTAATGATTTCCCTGCCCATCTTATCCGAAAACACTGCCGCGTCAGGGCACACCCGCTTCAAAAGCAGAGAAAGGTTTTCAAAAAGCCCCTCCTGCATCAGAGTCTCCTTCTGGGGCTCGTAGAAACATGCGGCAAGCAACCTGTAGCATTCGCATCTAGCCTGCTCATCCTGAATATGTTGCTGGGGGATAATCACATTCACCTCTGATCAGATTATTTTGGAACCATACGGATGAGACCGACTTTTGGTCCCATCCGTATCTGACATAACGAT
Organism: Nitrospirota bacterium; assembly: GCA_016235245.1. NCBI lineage: Bacteria > Pseudomonadati > Nitrospirota > Nitrospirota bacterium. Next base: position 114,319 of record JACRLO010000006.1, read on the forward strand.
TCACTTACTTTCTGGCCGAAAAGCTCCTGATGTAGTAGACATTCGGATGAGTACCCTTCTCACCGGCCTTTAAGAGTTCGCCTTTATTGTTTTTAAGCTGCACGGCCTTGTGGGCCTTCAGCGCCTTGCTTGGCTCGCTGTTGGGATCAGAGAGGTCTCCGAATATGCGGGCACTCGCCGGACATGAAACAACGCAGTAAGGCAGTTCGCCCTTCTTCACCCTGTGCTCGCAGAAGATGCACTTCTCGGTGATGCCGCTTTTTCTCACATCCTCATACTCGGGATGCTTGTAGAGGGTCCGGTGCGGCGGCATATCTCCCGCAGCCTTGGATACCTCAGCGCCCGAAGAGGTGCAGCCAGGGATAAGCTCCCTGGTATCCTTATAAAACGGATGAACTGTGCCACCATGGACGTTGAAGCTCAGAACACTGTATACAGCCTTATCCTTTACCGCATCAGGAGAGCTATATGGGCATGCTCTCTGGCAGTTCTGGCAGCCGATGCACCGCTCATCACTGTGCATGGTAATGCCGTCAGGCGTCTTGAACATCGCCTTGGGCTTTACCGGGCAAGCCTTTACGCACGGGGCATCGGTGCAGTGATTGCAGAGAGTAGGCATTGCAGCAAATTTTGCGTCAGGGAACGTACCCTCTTCCTTCATGATGAAGTCGGCCCAGTTGAAGGTCTGTCCATCTGCCCTGTCCTGGGTATTATTTTCGGTCTTGCAGGCGAGGGCGCATGCGCCGCAGCCAACACATTTCTGCAGATCTATAACCATTCCATATTTAGGCATTTATCGTCTCCTCCTTTCTTATATCTTTTCAATCTTTACGCCGGTGAACCCGCCGTTGCGCGCAGTGGCGCCGCTCAAACGGTCGTAGTCATCGACGAGCAGTTCATTATTGTTTCCGCCGCGCGGCTGCGCCTTGGCATAATCCTTGGCAGCTACGCGTCCATAGGCCCAGTGGCCCTGACCGTAACACTTTGCGACCGTACCCGGCCGCACCCCTTCCCACAGCAATGCCTTCGTAGCGATAGAGCCGTTTGTGGAAGTTAGGCGGATAGCATCACCATTCTTGATCCCGAGCTTCCTGGCATCGATCGGATTGATCTTGGCTACATCGTCCCAGCTGACGTCTCCCACGTCAACCTTTTTGAACTCATGATACCAAGTCGTGTTCTGACTTCTGCCCTCCCGGTTGAGCCTCGATTTGTAGTCGATAAAGGTAAACGGATATTCCTTGTCGCTGCCATGACGCTTGGGCGACTCGTAGTGCGGCACAAAGGCCAATTCTCCCTGGGCCTCGTAACCGCTGACCTTGAGGATGTCATCGATGGTAGTGTTATGCTTCTTGGCATGCTCGCCAAGGGCCTTTTTCATGGTCTCACTGTAGAACTCGAACTTCTTGGTCTCGGTCTTGAACTTGCCTTCGAACTTCTTGGTCTCGGCATTATCCTTGCCCCAGTTCTTCTTGTATTTATAGGTCTCTGAGTTGTATATACCCTTCTTCTTGAAATCCTCCCAGCCGGCAATCTGGTCACCCTTCATCTTCTCTTTGCCGTCCCAGACCTTCTGGCTGGATATTTTTGCGGCAATTTCAGCGAACTCGGAGGCATTGGCCGGTTTCTTCTTGGTTTCCGGGTCTTCAAACGATGCATAGTAGTCATGCAGGTTGGAAAAACCCTTGGACTTCAGTTTCTCTGCCAATAACCACATCACCTCAATCTCCTCGGCTTTGGCCTGCCAGAGCGGCTTGATCACCGGCTGCTGGATTGAAATATGGCCGTGCAGATTGGCCATGTTCCCGACGATGGAGAGTTTCTCTGCAGGGGCAAAGGTGGCCGGAAGGACAATGTCTGCATACTGGGACATCTCCGAGGCATTGGTAACCATGTGTACGAAAAACGGCATTTTTGCCATGACCTTTTCCCAGCGCTGAGCACCGGTAGCTGAAAAAACAAAGTTGCTCCATGTGCTAAGAAATACCTTGATAGCACCCGGATCTTTTAACAGGGCATTGGCCACGTTATTGGTGACCACACCGCTGCCCGGTTTTGCGCTCATCATCGCAGGCATGTCTTTGGCTCCCCGGCCATCTATCTTCTTGCCGTGGCCATGATGCTCAGCCAGTTCGTCGATAAATTGCTTCTTGATTTCGGGGAATTTTTCGACCGGTGCGCTGGAACTCTGCATAACGCCCCCCTCCGTCTCGATAGAGCCGAGAATACCGTTCAGGGCATAAACTGCCATGGCAGCGTAAGTTCCGCGTGGGGTCATGGCCACACCAGGACCCATCCATACGGATGTCCGGGTTCCGGCCTTGCCCATGGCACGGGCTACACGAATGATCTGCTCTTGCGGAATCAGGGTGATTTTGGCTGCCCAAGCCGGCGTCTTGTCCTTCAGTTCAATATTCCACCACTTCACCACGCCACTGGTCTGCTTCTCAACAAAAGCAGCCTCGTCAACAGTTGCACCGGTCTTGAAGAGATTCTTTCCATCTTTGAAATCGCCGACGAACTCTTTGCTCCACATACCTTCGGTCATTATTACATGAGCTATGGCGGCAGCAAGGGCGCCATCCTCGCCCGGCTTTACAGGAAGCCATTCATTGGCCTTGGCTGCCGATGCGGAGAGGCGTGGATCAACAGTGATAACAGTGCCTCTGTCGAAAATATCGCCAAACTTGCTAATGGTATTGGGAACCTGGCGGTTCGAACTGAGAGGATCTGTTCCCCAGAGAACCAGACAGGTGGTCTTGGCCAGGTCATAGTCCCGGTACCCGAAGAAACCCTGCGTGTAGCCAGGTCCCATCTTCTCTGCTTCGGCGCAAATAGCACTGTGGGAGAAGTAGTTAGGAGTACCGAAGATCTTGGGCAGTGTACCATAGAGCAGATCCGTAGAGGTAGATGAGTAGCGGCCGCGCATATACATCAACTTTTCTGGTTCATTGGCCTTGCGCAGTTCCATCATCTTATCGGCAACAGTGTCAAGGGCCTCGTCCCAGGTGATCGGCACGAACTTGGGATCTATTCCTCGTCCCTTTTCGGGGTTGGTACGCTTCATGGGGACCTTGACCCGGTCAGGATCGTATACCTGCTGGAGCATCAGGTGACCACGCGGGCAGCAGTAACCGTTGTTTGCCTTACTGAGCTGGTTGCCGCGCACCTTGACAACCCGGCCCTTCTGCACAAAAAACTCCACAGGACACCAGGCAGTGCATCCCTGACAGGTAGAAGGCATCCACACGCCCGGATCCGTCCCACCGATTGTCTTCGTTTTCACCGCCGCTTTGTCCGCTGCAAAAGCATTGAGGGACGGACCACTTAATGCCAAAGCTGCGCCGGTTACAGCACTTGCTTTCAGAAAATCTCTTCTCTTAATCTTCATTCTTCAACCTCCTTGGATTAATTTCAAAACAAGACATTCTTACTTCAGCTCTTTATTATCGTTTAACTCAGCCTCCCCCTTGCCTGCAACAGACGACCTGAAATTGCTGATCGCTCCACCGATACTTTTACCGAGCTGGGGGAGCTTTGAAGGACCGAGAAACAATACAGCGATAGCAAGCACAATCCCCATCTCCGGCAGACCTAATCCAAACATGTTTCACCTCATTTTTGTAAAATTATATAACCGATTAAGGCAGCTTGCATTTCCGTTATTATGCTCAATACGTCAATGCAACTAACTTGCCACTTATAACTCAGCGTAATTATTGAATATTTCATAAACACATGTTACTTAAATGAAACACCATATGGATACCAGGCCATAACTATCTGATTTTATTAATTATTGTATTGTTTGTTTCTGGACCCATACGTTACGATAACGTAACGCACGTTATATGGGGAGTGGCGCACCGTATCGTCTTCCTTGTCAGAGGGCTTCTTTGGAAAAGCCGAATGCAGCGCTTTCATGAAAGATCTTCAGATCCTGAATCTGCGCAGTGAATGCAGCAGATTTTCGGCCTCTTTTGAGAGAATCACGATCTGACGATCCATTTCACCGGAAGATCCGATTAGTTCATCAGTCGTTTTCTGTATTTTTTCGACAGCATCAACAATTATAGTGCTGCGCAACCGCTGGCTGTTTGTTGCTTCAACGATCTGGACCGTTTGAAGGTTGACATGTTCCATGGCATCGGTTATCTGTTTACTTCCCCTTGACTGTTCCTCCGTGGCCATCTGAATTGCATGAGAACCCTCTTTCATCTTTTCCGTCGCATCCATAATCAAACGGCTGCCCTTGCTCTGCTCTTCGGTAGCGTACGCGATATGTGTTATCTGCTCCATAATTTCATTGGTAGCCTCGGTTATCTGGCTGATGGCCAGCGTTTCCTCCGCCGCAGCCTTACGAATCATTCTGGCCATTTCCGTGGAGGAATGCGAACTGGTTATTATGCTATTGAGACTGTTTTTTACGTCGTTAAAAAGTGTTATTCCCTTTTCGACCGCACGAAGACTCCTTGCCGTCATTTCAACACTTGATCTGGTCTCCGCCTGCACTGAATTGATAAGCTTTGATATTTCGGTCGTTGAAAAAGCGGTCCTCTCTGCAAGTTCTCTTATCGCGTCAGCAACCACGGCAAAACCCTTGCCATGAGTTCCTGCCTTGGAGGCAAGAATTGCCGCATTAAGCCCCAGAAGTGTGGTCTGGTCTGCCACATCGTCTATCACCGTAAGGACCTTTCCGATCGCCTCAGACCTCTCGCGCAAGCGTCCGATTACTTCTGATATGGCGCTCACCGTTTCCCTGATTTCAGTCATACCGTCAAGGGCGGCATTTATCGCAGTCAGTCCAGACCCGGATGCTTCCTGATCAACTTTCTCAGCAAGCTCCACCGATATATTTGCATTATGGTCGACCTCTTTGACCGCTATGTTTATTTCTGAGAGTGCGGACGAGGTCTCAGAAGAGGACGCCGACAGATTATTCAGATTTTCCGTAATCGTCCTGATTGATGCAATCATCTCCTCTACCGAAGATGCTGTTTCCTGCGATTCCTCATACGCTACGGTGGCATTTTCAGCGACTTGATGGATCGAGATGTTCATTTGCATGATGGCCGATGTAGTTTCCGCTGAGACCGCAGAAAGGCTTTCAGCGGTTGCCGCAAGATCAGCGGTCGAACTATTCATGTCCGCGACAGCAGCAGCGGTGGAGACAATCGCCTCTCTCTGGACGTCGGCCTTGCCCAGAACTTTTTGAGAGGAAGCAGCAATGGCTGAGGTGACCGTTGAGACTGTTCCGGTAATACGTATCACCTTGGATATCATATCCTTAAAATTCAAGCCTATCGTGCTGATCGCCCGGCTTAATGCCATGATTTCGGTGCTTCCCCGAATATCGACCGTCTCTGTTAAGTCGCCGGTAGCAATTTTCTCCGCAAAGCCAATAATCCTCCGTATTGGTCTGACCGCTGCATAACTGAACATGAAAAAAATGGAAACCGACAGACACAAAAGCATCCCGATGCCAAAAAAGATGTTGTATAGCACCACAAGAGAAAACCTTTTTTGGACATTGACCTTTGTCATGCCGAGAACGAGACTCCCCAGCACGGTGCTGCCATCGCTCACAGGGGTCCTGATATGCATGATATCCTTATTTGTTTTAAGAATGCCGAGGACTTGCGAAGGGTCTTCCTCCTGTTTGATTATGCCTTTGACAATCTCGTCTTCAAAATCTACGCTGCCCATAAGACTGGTGATCGGCTTGTCATTGGCATCAAGAAAGAAGGCAAAAACCACCTCTTTTTCCTTTATCGCTTCACCCGAGATATTGTCAAGCTTCAGCACATCCTTATAGAGATACGGGTCCGTAGCAAGCTGTGAAACGAAAAAAGAGACGGTCTTGCCCCTGTCCTGGAGTTCCCGCATCATGTTCTCTCTCTCCCAATAAAGGAAGACTCCGTTGCCGGTTACCACGACAACGGCCAGCACCACGCATGACAGGATAACGAACTGGGTGGCGAGACTGACGCCGGCGCCGAAACCAGATTTTCTGACGTCCCTGTCCTGAGGCACAGTTACTTCTGCGCTCTGGAGAGAAATTTTTCCATCTCCCTGACCGAATTATAATCGGAGTCTTTCGGCACAATAAACTTGTCCACCATTATTCCGGCAAGGATGGCCTTACCTTTGGGGTCATTATGCATATTCAGGAAAGCGTTTTTCAGTGCTTCTCTGAGCTTTGATTCCAGGCCCCTATTCACAACAACAGGAGGAATACCGTAGGGAGGCGACTTTTCAATAATCTTTGTCAGCTGCGTGTAGGTCGGATTTTTCTTCACTGCGTAATCATAGATCAGACTGTCGATACTGGCTCCGTCCGCAAGTTTCTTCGCTACCATCTCGACGGATTTATCGTGGGACTTTGAATAGATAATGCTCGAGAAGAACGTTTCAGGGGTTTCGTTGAATTTTTTTGCAACCATGTAGGTCGGAACGAGTTTTCCCGTGTTTGATTTAGGGTCAGTGAAGGCGAATTTCTTTCCTTTCAGCCCGTCGAGCGACTTGATCGGGCTGTCTTTATGGGCAATGATGTATGCATGGTAGAAGGGTTTGCCGTAGGACTGGGGAGCGACCAGAAGTTCAGCACCGAACTTTTCGTGATTGTTAACATATGGACCTGCGCAAAGAAAGGCGACATTCACTTCCCTTTTTTCGAGCAGATTGTCCATTTCAGCATAATTTTCCTTCTGGACGATTTCGACCTTCTTGCCGATCTTTTGCCCGACGTACATGACCATATCAGTGTAATATTTGGCCGTCTCCCTGGGAGATATCATCGCCGCTACACCGATCCTGATTACGTCTTCCGCATAAGCCGAAACGGAAAGCGTCAAGACTGCCGTAAAGATCAGAACTGCCATAACCCTCTGTTTCATTGCATTTCTCCTTCATAAATTGGATAAGGGCGCACTACAGGCATAATTCAGTCAAGCTCCCTTACTACTGCCCGGGCCTTCCGTAGAAACTCAGGGTAATGTTTCTGAGCGCAAACGGGGCAGTAGCCGTGGGTAAATTTGGCATTTGAGTGTTGCGTAATATATTGCTCAATGTGATTCCATTGCCCTTTGTCATCACGAACTTTACTGCAGAATGAGCAGATCGGGAGGATACCTTGCAGTTTCTTTTCATTTGTATGAGCGTCTTGCAATTCCAGGATCAGCCTTTGCTGCCGTTCGTTCATCTCCCAGTCTAATATCCTCAGAATTCCTGCCAGAGCCCATGCGATTATAAGAGCACAGACCATGCGGAACATATGGACAGGTACACCCACGGCATTGAGAAACGAATTTGTGTTAATGCGGTCGGCAGGGAAGAAATCACCCTCTGTCCTGATAATTCCACAGAAAACAGCCCATACAAAGAACGTGACTCCGGCGAGAAGAAAGTAGGGTTTTATATGCATACCTTCAAGGCGAACCTTCTGGGAGCGGTAATATTGCAGCAGGCCGACTCCGGCCATAAGACCGGCAGGAAACCGGAGAAAGTATCCCGTAAGAACCTGGAGCATTTCCCAGGGACGCGAGGAAAGGAGACTGCCGATAACGATCGAGGCCACGATGGCAGGCAGCAGCAATCCCGGGAGCATTATCCCGGCGAGCACCAGAAGTCTTCTGCCGAATTCGAAGAGAAAAAGATAGGATACAAAGGTCAATATTGCCTGGGGAATATGGAGGGGATATCCCCATGAAGTAACCCACATGTCGATAAAATCGGCAGGAGCATGGGTGAATGCATAGGCAACGAGGAGCCAGAGGATACCCGAAAAGGCAAATTCACTTCCCTTCTTGGGATGCGCAAGGATCAAAATTCCCATAACGACAAATGAAAGGCCGTAAAGGAAATAAACAATTTCAATATTATTCTGAAAAAAAAGATAGATGCTTTCCATGATTCTCCTTTTAACTATTGCTCGCCTTCAACGTTAATGGCGGCCGGGTCACTACGCAGCAGTCGCCGCAGTCTGTTCCCATAGCCGTTATAAATGCATTCACCAACTCCGGGTCAAAGTGGCTGCCTGCGCACCGGAAGAGTTCGTCCCTGGCCTCCTCAAATGAAAGTGCCTTGCGGTAGGGCCTCGTTGAGAGCATGGCGTCCCACGCATCAGCTATGCTCAATATCCTTGCCTTGAGGGGTATCTCTTTTCCCCTGAGACCATCTGGATATCCGCCTCCGTCAAACCGCTCATGATGATGTCGTATTGCAGAAATGACAGGTCTGAGAAAATGGACGGGCTCAAGTATCCTGACGCCTTTTTCCGGATGAGTCCTTATCTCGGCTTCCTCACCACCATTCAGTCTGCATTGTTTATGGAGGAGTTCCCTTCCTATGCCGATCTTTCCAACATCGTGCAGGACAGCTGCGAAACGCATATACTCCTTTTCCTGGCGGCTGAGATTGCATGCCTCGGCGATCCGATCGCTGAATTCAGCCACCCGTTCGCTATGCCCTCTGGTATATTCGTCTTTTGCCTCCACCGCATTTGAGAGGGCCGTTACCGTCTGAAGATAGGAGGTTTCGACATCTTCATAGATCCTGCTGTTTACAATTCCGGCAGAGACCGTCTCTGCAAGGGTCTGGAAAAAGTCTATGTCTTCATTGGTATAGTGGAACTCTCCGTCCGAGGCCAGGTATATTACGCCGAAGATCTGCTCCTTCATGCCCAGGGGCATGGCGATTTCTGTTGCAGTCTCCATGGGAAGGCCAAAGGGATTTTCGCTGGAATTCAGCACGATTGTGCAGCCTGTGAACAGGGCCTTGTGAACGGCACCGGCATTGTTCTTCATTCTTTTACCGATTTCAGGGTCGCCATTTAGTCCCTCTGTCATCTTCGGGATCAGGATTTCATTCGCAAAGAAATTGCAGCGGCTGCAGACGCTTATCTTCTCACGGACATCGCCGGGCCAGTTTTGAAGACAGACCGAAGCGCAGTCTTCCTCTGCCGGGGAGATATGACTGCGCACCTGGCCCGCTCCGTGGCAGAGTGTTCCTGATAATCTCCAGCAGGCAGTGGTGGACTTATAGGCTGGGCAGTCATAGGCATTGCACTCAAAATACTCATAGCATTTTTTGTCGGGATCTTTCTCCAGGAGGAGTATAATGCCAACTCTGAGGTTGGTGACATTAAGTATGATCTTCATGGAGAGGGAGAGTATCTGTTCCAGTTCCAGGGTTGAGGATGTGAGATGGGAGGCCTCAAGCAGCATCCCGAGCTTTATATTGCTCTTTTTGAGGCTTTGGTTCAACGACTCTATTTCCCTGATATGTCTTTCATTATCCTGCTCGCTTTTTTTCAGCGACAGACTCATAAGGTTGAAGTGGTAGATCATCTCTGAGACTTCATCGCCGTGATACTGCCTGTAAACCTGACATTGCCGGCAATTGCTTATTTTTTCTGCATATACCCCTGACGGCTCTCCGAGGCACAATGTCCCTGAGCGAAGCCAACAGGGTATGGTGTGATCTCCAAAACATTCGCAGTCGTTCTTTTCACACTTCATGAGCTCACTGCAGGCAGGACCCTGGGCCGGGATCACATCTCCGGTCTTCCCCATCGCCACTCTCCTTGTCATGGATGTAAGTTTCACGATGGGGGCAAGGAACCTTCCTGAGACGGCATAGGACAGGCCGATGAACACAAGGGAAAGCACAACTCCAATGCCAATGGAATTCCTGATATGGTATACAATCGTCTCCCTGACCGGAGACCACGGAAGTCCGATAAACAGGTAACCGGCTTCACCTTCCATGACCGGGAAGCTGAATTCCCATAACTCGCCGTATTCAGGTACATGTATGCGATTTCCCCTGCTGCCCTGGAGGAGCCCCTGGGGAGGAGGGCCTTCAAAGCTGCCGGCAAGGACTCTCCCTCCCCGGTCCTTTACCGCACAGTAAGCAACCCAAGGTCTCTTTATGCAATCCCTCATGATCTCGTCCACCGTGATGACATCATTGAGAAGCAACGGTTCAGCCGCTCTTTCGGCAATCGCAGTGCCGAGCACTTCGGCCCTCATTACCATCTCTTTTTTCAGGGAACTCTGAAGAGTGTACGCAATGTAAACCGTTACCGCGCTTCCTGCCAGCGCCAAGGGAACAGCGAGGAGCAGGGAGAGTTTCCATTTTATACTCAGATTACCTAAAGACCTCCGGAGATTCATCTCAGCTTCTTCCTGTATAAATCCTTTGCCGGCGCCTCAAAAGACTCGACTCCGAGTTCCTCCAGAATGGCCCTGCCTTCCCTGTCCCCGCCCATATCCAGAAAGAGTCTCTGTATCACGCCCTTTATCTCCCTGTCTGTTGTTTTTGAGGCTGCAAGCGGTGGAGCAGGAAATGGTCCGTATTTCTTTACAAGTGAGAGGCGCGAACGCAGTTCAGGACGTCCTTTCATGTATGCGTCAAAGACAACTCCGTCAACCGAGGCTGCATCAGCCAACCCCCGAGCCACAGCCATGATGGAACGGTCATGGGAACGGGTAAACAATGTTTTTGAGAAGAACGTCTTATGGGTAAACCCTTTTCCCCTGAGCAGCTCTTCAGGCAGAATAAACCCTGTCAGGGAAAGCTGGTCCGTAAAAGCAAAGGACCTCCCCTGCAGGTCAATGAGGTCAGTTGCCCTTATATCAGGTCGGGCGATGAGATAGGCAAAATAGACAGGGCCTCCCTTGAATACCGGCACCGCGAGGGCCTCGGCCCATCCCTGCGCCAAACCCTTTTGAAAAGCCCCTGTGCATATAAACGCGACATCAACCTTTCCGGTCTCCAGGGATTTGTTCATGGCGGCATAGCTTGTCGTTTGTACCAGATCGATCTTCCATCCCGTCTTCTTCGAGAGATAAGAGACCAGATCACGATATACTTTTATGTTTTCCCCTGGCGTTATCCGCGAGCCAAGGCCGATCTTCAGTTGGCCTTCCGTAGCATGGATTGATGGGGCCATAAAGAATAGGGCAATGATTACAAGCAGTCTCACATGTATTGCTCTGAACAGTGTCATGGTATATCCAACGCCGTTATTACAATTACCTTGCCACTTGAAACATACGGTAATTAAGGGTTTATTTTTTTGATATGTTACAGAAAAGAAACCGTTACTTACTGAGGGAGGACTAACTTATTGTTTTTAATGAGAAAATATTTTGAGTGAAATAGCGCAGCACGTTACCATAACGTAACAACTTACAATTTTCTCTATTCTATTCCGTATGACTTGGCCTTTTCCCAAAGGGTCTTTCTGCTGACACCGAGAAGTTCCGCAGCCTTTGTCTTGTTGCCTTGCGTTGTCTGAAGAACCCGTTTGATATGCTCCTTCTCTGCATCCGCCGCCACGTCCGAAAGAGACAACCTGTCTGATTTCATTGACTCATCTGCACGCATTAGAGGAGGAAGCTCATTTTTGCTGATAACTTCATCGGTCGAAAGCGTAACGCATCGTTCAATGATATTTTCAAGCTCCCTGACGTTGCCCGGATAATCATACGCCAGGAGGGTATCAACCGCCTCTTTCGAAAACCGGACCTTCTTCGATAACCTGGACCGGAATTTATCCATAAAAAATTCCATAAGAGCGGGGATATCATTTCTTCTTTCCCTGAGCGGAGGGATAATGACGGGGATTACGTTCAAACGATAAAACAGATCCTCTCTGAAACGACCTGCCCTCACTTCCTCATCGAGATTCTTATTCGTCGCCGCAATGAGTCTCACATCAACTGTTATGCTCCCGGTGCCGCCCACCCGCTCGACCGTCTTCTCCTGCAGAACACGGAGGAGCTTCGATTGTGCCTGCAATGGCAAATCACCGATCTCATCGAGGAATATGGTCCCGCGGTCGGCAAGTTCGAACCGGCCTGACTTTCTTTTTACCGCGCCGGTAAACGCCCCTTTCTCATGTCCGAAGAGTTCGCTCTCGATAAGGCCCTCAGGAAGGGCAGCGCAGTTCACCTTGATAAGAGGCCTGCCCTTTCTGCTGCTCTGGTAGTGGATCGTCGAGGCAACAAGCTCCTTGCCTGTTCCGCTTTCGCCAAGGATGAGGACAGTCGCATCCGACGCAGAGACTTTTTCGATAAGGGAGAAGACCCTTTTCATCACGTCGCTGCTGCCTATGATATTAGGGCCGCCGTAGCATCTGCCGAGATCTTTTCTGAGTCTGATGTTCTCTTCCTTGAGCTTCTTAATTTCGAGGGCGCGCTCAACGAGCAGAAGAAATTCATCGAGGCTAAAGGGCTTGGTGATATAGTCAAAGGCGCCGAGCTTCATCGCTTCAACGGCGTCCTTGATCGTGCCATAGGCAGTCATTACGATTACCGGCGTATCACTCCGCTGATGTATTTCCCTGACAATATCAAAACCGTCTATGTCAGGGAGCCTGACGTCAGTCACAACGACATCACAGGAATGACCCTTTATGTCCTGTAGGGCCGGGCCTCCTGTTTCGAAAGAAATGACTTCATAGCCGGCACCCTTGAGTGCATCTTCAAGGGTGACGCGCATGATCTTTTCATCTTCTATAAGCAGAATAGTTTCTTTCATGATTCCAGGACCGTGGGGAACCGCATGATGAATCTGCTGCCTTTACCCTCATCACTTTCCACGGAAATTTCACCATTGTAGTTCCTGATTATCTCATAGGTCAACCATAACCCAAGACCAGTCCCTTCTCCGACAGGCTTGGTCGAAAAAAAGGGATCAAAGATTCTGCCGATATTTTCCGGTGCAATGCCGCAGCCGGTGTCGGCAACCTCAAGGTATACCGCCGAGTCGTCTTTATGTCCTCTGACCTCAAGGGTACCGCCTTCCCTCATGGCATGATTGGCATTGATAAACAGATTCAGCAGGAGCTGCTGGAAATCGTGCACGTCAAATATAAACTGCAGGTCCTCCGGGATTTCATTCCTGAATGTAATCTTTCTCTTCTTCAGCTTGTATTCAAGCAGGGAATATACTTTCCCTACAGAGTCCCTGATATTCAGGTCGACGGGTGCATGTTCGGCCTTCCGCGACATCCATAAGAGCTTGCTGACGGTATTTTCTATCTTGTCCAGTCCTTCGTTTACAAGGTCAAGATACTTCACCTTCAGTTCAGGGTTATCGCCGCTCTGCCTGAGCATCTGGAGACAATTGAATATTCCTCCGAGGGGGTTGTTGATCTCATGGGCAACGCCGGCAGCAAGAATACCGACCGAGGCAAGCTTCTCGGACTGGACAAGCTTCTCATGGGTCTTCTTCAGTTCCTCATTCGCCTGCCTGATCCTCTCGATCATGCTGTTAAACCTCTCTCCCAGGACAGCAAGCTCATCGTGCCCCTTTACCTCGACCTTGAGGTCCAGATATTCTCCGCTTGCTCTTTCCATGGTATTTGCAAGTTGGGTTATGGGGCTGATAAAACGCCTGCTCAAAAACAGGATAATCGCAAAACCTGCAATAACAAGCGTTATCGTAAGGGCAATGACCTTTCTTATTGTGGAGATGATCTCATGGTCGGCCGTCTCAAGGGAGACCCCAAACGCAAGGGTACCCCACCTTTTCTTGCCTATGGAAAGAGGAACGCCGAAATCAAGGACATCGTGATCCTTCACCCCATAACGCTGCACGACTGTGCTGTCTGAGACAAAGGCACGTTCCGCCAACCGGGTGGAATATTCATAAACCTTGCCGTATTGGCTAATATCATTGTGAGATATTACCCTGCCTTCGTCGTCCAGGATCGCTATGAAGAGCAGGTCTATATCCTTTCTTTGAAAGATCTCCAGGATATAGTTATCAAGCAGCCCTCCCTCCTCCACAAGACCGAGCCTCTCATAGATCAGATCATTGATGATCGGTATCGCAAGGGTTTCGCCGAGCAACCGCCCTTCTTTTTCGACAGAGGCGTAGAGAAGGCTCCTCTCCCTCTGCACCGCCGCATAGCCGACAATGCTCATGACCACGATAATAGAGCTCGTAGTGAGCAGGATAAATTTGGATTGAAGCCCCAGTGAGGAAAATAAATGCAGAAGCGTGTTCATAGCTTTATTTTCGGATGGCATCCCCCGCCGCAGGTCTGGGGGACAGCGTTGATCTTTGAACGGATCTCAGCGTAATCGCCGTCCGAAGTCTCGCTGAATCCATTTCTAAAATCCTCATCGAGGCGCTTCAGTATCTTCTGGCCGTCCTTGTCCTGATTGAGTGCAAGGAGCGCCTTCTTGATAGTTTCTATGACCGCATATGGCGTTCCGGCACCCGCAACAAGCGGCCCGGTAGGGATCGCTTCAGACTCTGCGATGATCTCTATGCCAAGCTTCATATATTTCCTCGCGGTAGAGTCTCTCACCGCTCCGGCTGCATATTGCCCTTTTAAAATGGCCTTCACGACCGAATCATGATAATCAAAATTGGCATACTTGGTGAGATTATTGAGATGTATCCCTGAATTTGCAAGAAGATACCGAGGGATTAGATTGCCGGAAGTCGACTTGGTCGAAGCAAAGGCAAAACTTTTCCCCTTTAACTCAGAGAGGCTGCTGACCGGTGAATCCTTCTTTTTTATGATCACACTTTTATAGCTTGTAGTGTTGTCGATGCCTCTTGATTTCAGAATACTGATCGCACCGTATTTCGAATGCGCCTCAAGGTAGGTTAATGGCCCCAGCAGTGCGAGGTCAACCTCCCCGCTGCCAAGAGAATTCACGGTCTCCTCGTAGTTCTTCTTAAGGACAAGTTCATACGCATACGGTGTCTTTGCGGCCAGATAATCAAGGAGGGGCTGATACTTTTCATACAGGATCCTCGGATTGTCCCTGGGTATCACGCCGAAATAGACGGTTTTTTTGTCTTTGGACTTCACGGCAGCCCTTGAACTGTCCACCGTGCTGTTTTCCATCTGCCGGATCGAATCATAGTTTTTGTCAGGGACCTCGACAAACCCGTCTATCATCATGGCCGAGAGGATCGCCTTTCCACGCGGGGTATTCTGCATGGCAAGAAAGGCGTCTTTCACCTTCTTCTTCAACATCGGATCGATGTCCTTTGTCACTACCACAGGAGGGATGCCATACGGAGGAGAGCGCTTGATAACCTTTGTCTGTTTGGCATAGGGAGAACCGGTCTTTATCATATGGTCATACACAATACTTTCGACCGCTGCCCCGTCAACGATCTTCTTGGCGACCATTTCGACCGATTTGTTATGGCTGTAGCTGAAAAGGAATCTCTTGAAAAATCGTTCAGGTGTATAGCCCATGGTCTTCAGAAGATGGGTAGGATAAAGCTTCCCGGTATTGGACTTCGGGTCAGTAAAGGCAAAGGTCTTTCCCTTCAGCTCAGGAAAGGTTTTCAGGGGGCTCTCCAGAGGCACAATAATATAAGAGTGATAAAGAGGCTTGCCACTTACGCTCGGGGCGACAAGCAGCTCTACACCGAACTGCTCCCTGTTCTTCACATAGGGAGCGGAACAGATAAAGGCTATCTTGACCTCGCTCCTTTCGAGCAGGGAGTCCATTTCATCATAGGTCCTCCTGTGCACCATCTGGACAGGCTGGCCGATCTGCTCGCCAATGTAATCAATAACATCCTGGTAATATTTCACCGCATCGACCGGCGTTATCATCGAGGCAACACCTATCTTGACCGGACCTTCAGCAGACCCATGAGACGGTATGAGCATGCAAAGCACCGCTAAAAGGAGCGTTGCTGCCAGAAAGATCTTCAGATGACGCAACATATTTGCATTATACCCAATTGCCCATTTCAAATGTTACCAGCGTTTCATCTCTACCCGATATAGATTTGTGTGTGAGGCAATGGGTATTGTGGCATCGATAACTTTCATGGGTCCATCCAGAAAGAAGATTCATTTTATCTTGAATTCGGGCTTCTTATTGAACTATCATTTCATTCCTGGGGGAGTTGCGGCAATGATACCCTGCCACAAGTGGCGCAGAAAAACCCCGGACGATTAAAGGGAGGCAAGAGCATTAATGCAGACATTCGATAAAATTGGCGAGACGATATTGCAGATAATTGAGAAGATCCCCGTTTTGAAAAATCTGCTTACCACACAGTTCCGTATAAAAATATTTGCCGGCGTGGCAGTTGTGATAGCGTCATTCATAAGCTTTAATGTGACGTATCTGGTTGTATCGTCGATCTATCGCAATTCGTTTATCAGGAATGCTGATGAGGTCTCCGATGCGGTATCGCGGCAGATGTACGATTCAATGCTGCAGCTTATGGAGAGGGGCTGGAGCAGGGAAGAACTGAACAAGTTTCTTGAGTCGGCAAAAGGCATGCGAGGTCAGCTGCCGTTAAAGGTGGAAATCTTCAGGGGGGAGACGGTAGAAAAGGAGTATGGCAGGATAGAGCAGCCAGAAATGGGCAGAAATATCGTAAATTCTTTCCGGACCGGCGATGCCATAACCTATAAAGCAGACCCCATTGTCATTAATATTTACCCGATCAAGGCGGAGGGCAGTTGCCTGAAGTGCCATGCCGAGGCGCGTGTCGGAGAAGTCCTCGGCGTAATGAAGATCCAGCAGGATATCAGTCCTGCGATCAGAGAGGCGAAGAGAAAATTCAACGTATATTTTTTCCTGATGTTGCCGATCCCCTTTATCCTGGCGGGGGCAGTGGCAACATTTCTGAATGCAAAGATAAAACGCTCTACCGCCTTTCTTCATGAAAGGGTGAGTGAAATAAATAGCGTCAGAGATCTGACAAAGCTGAACAACCTTGACTCCGTGGAGACCGGGTTTGTTGAATTCAACGTTCTTCTGCAGGAATTCACGAGTTTTGCAAATAGAATCAGGGACGTGGCTGTGGACCGCGAGGTCCTTGAATTCGAGCTCAGGCTGCTGGAGAAGTTCGTCATCACCTCCGAGGTCGTAAAAGACTGGAAAGACCATGTTATGCATCTGCTCCTTGAAATCAACAAGGTCATAAGAGCCTATACTCTTTTTTCGATCTTCCAGGTCGACGAAGAAATTTATGATTTGGAGGTCTTCTGGACTATCACCCCATCAGCAGAAATAAAGGAGCGCGTCGAGAGGATCATCCGGCAGAAAGTAACAAGCGAGAATATGCGGCTTGAAAACATCACGCTGAAAATCAACCACAATATAGCCGACAGGTCACAGATGTTGAGTGGACTCATAGAAGACGACATAGAACTCCAGACCAAATCGATCATTCTTCAGAACCCGCAGATAGGCGGGGTGGTGGGCATAGGGGTTCAGTCGGAGATGACAAAAGACACCATCAGGTCCCTCGTAATCGACGGGGTCCTGACGACGCTGCTGAATGTGGTAGGGTCCATCAAGGCCATCGACAAATACACCAAAGACCTCGAATACTATGCCACGAGAGACCCGCTGACAAACCTCTACAACCAGAGACTCTTCTGGGAACTGCTCGGCTACGAAATCGGGCGGGCCGAGCGGCACAACGAAAAATTCTCTCTCCTGGTGATCGACCTCGACAATTTCAAAAACATCAACGATTCCCACGGGCATATTTTCGGTGACCGCTTTCTGACCGGTATCGCCGACCGTATTCACGATACACTGCGGGACGGAGACATCCTTGCGCGGTACGGCGGGGACGAATTCGTAGTAGTCCTGCCCGATGCCGATGAAGAGCAGGTCTTCTTCATCGCAACCAGGATACTGGGGAATGCCGGGTTGTTCGCCCTCACGGCACAGGACGGCACGAAGGTCAAGGCCACGGTTTCGATCGGGTTTGCCGTTTACCCCGTTCACGCCGAGAGCGCAAAGGACCTCTTCATGTTTGCCGACAACATGATGTACAAAGCCAAGAGCGAGGGTAAAAATACCATTCTCATCCCCACGGAAGAGGACGTGGTGGAAGTATTCAGGGAGACAGGAGAAAAGTCCGTTATGGTCATGAAGGCCATTGAAGAGAAGACTATAATTCCCTACTTCCAGCCTATTATCAATTTGGAGACCGGAAAAGCCGATGGCCACGAGGTCCTAAGCAGGATCAGGACGGACAAGGGGATACTGGACGCTGAAGAGTTCATCGAGCTTGCCGAACGCCTTGGCGTCGTGAGTAAACTCGACAACGTCGTCATGGAGAAGGTCTTCCGGAAGGTGAAAGACGAGGGATACAAGGGGTACCTTTTTATCAATCTTTCACCAAAGTCTCTCATCCTCAAGGAATTCATTCCTGGCGTTTTGAAACTGACCAACAAGTACAAAATAGACCACAGCAGCATCGTATTTGAGATAACCGAACGGGACACGGTAAAAAACATCATTCTGCTCGAAAAGTTTGTGCATGATCTGAAATCAGAGGGGTTCAAGTTCGCTATCGACGATTTCGGCTCGGGCTTCTCCTCCTTCAACTACATAAAACGTTTCCCCATCGATTTCGTCAAGATCGATGGGGAGTTTATAAGGAATATGATCAATGATAAAAAAGATCTGGTATTTGTCAAAACCATGGCGATTTTGGCCAGGGAATTCGGCATACAGACCGTCGCCGAATGCGTGGAGGATGACAAAATACTGGAGACGATTAAACAGGTTGGCATCAACTACAGCCAGGGGTATCACACAGGCAGGCCATCACCGGAACTGATGCGTAGTGCAGATCAGCAATGATATCCTTATCGTTTTCTGATGCTCTCGACCACAAGAAGGCTCACCTGCCGGTGCAATTCAGAGGAACTACGCACGCCTCCTTCAATGCCCCACTCTGTCTTGGGGGATACCTCTTTTACCGGCTTTTTCCCTACACCCTCCTTAACGCTGAAACTAAGAGAACCTATTTCCCCTCCATGGCAAAACCTGCCATAAAGCCTGTGGCTGAAACAAGTAGCCCCCTTACAGCACTTATTCCCTTTTTGGGACTGTGAATGATAGTATGATAACGATATGGAACTCAGGGATACTTTCTCTCGCGTCATAGATTATATGCGCATCTCGATCACCGACCGGTGCAATCTCAGGTGCGTCTACTGCATGCCTGAAAAGGGGCTAAGTCTTTTTGAACACAAGGACATACTGAGCTATGAGGAGATCGTAAGGGTAGTCACTATAGCCGCATCTCTTGGGGTAAGAAAGGTCCGGGTCACCGGCGGGGAACCGCTGACAAGGAAGAATATCCTCTATCTGATATCGTCACTGAAGGCCATAAAGGGGATTGAAGATATCAGTCTGACCACAAATGGAATACTCCTGGAACAATACGCCCAGGGACTTGCCGACTCAGGACTTAACAGGGTCAACGTCAGTCTCGATACTCTCAGGGCCGACAGATACAGGGAAATAACACGGTGCGGAGATATCGGTTCTGTGCTGAAAGGCATCGATGCGGCTGAAAAGGCCGGGTTGCTGCCGATCAAGATAAACATGGTTCCGATCCGTCATCTTAATGACGACGAACTGACCGATTTTGCCCTCATGACTCTCAATACCCGGCGGCATGTACGCTTCATTGAATTCATGCCGATCGGGTCCAGGGACCTTTGGAGCGATGAAAGATACATTTCGACTGAAGAGATCATGAAGTCTGTCGAAAAAATCGGGCAGCTCATCCCGGTAAGACTTCGAAAAGACGGGCCGGCACGCTATTTCAGTTTTGAAGGCGCCCCCGGTGTGCTGGGCTTCATCAGCGCACTTACGCATCATTTCTGCGGTGAATGCAACCGGCTTCGTCTCACCTCAGACGGAAAGCTCAGACCCTGTCTCTTTTCAGAAACCGAGATAGACCTTAAACCCGCGCTGAGACCTCAGTCCTCGGATACTGAAATAGAACGGCTGCTTCGCATGGCAATAGCGGTAAAACCTGAAGGTCATAACATCGATCAACGGGATGATCTGAATGCGCTCAAAAATATGTCGAGAATCGGAGGATAAGGTGCTGACCCATATCGATAAAGATGGAAACGCCAGGATGGTGGATGTCTCTGAAAAGAAGGCAACGATGAGGGAGGCGGTGGCGCGTGGTTTCGTATCGATGCGGCCTGAAACAGTTCATTTGATTCTCGATAAAAGCATACCCAAAGGAGATGTCATCGCCACGGCAAGGATCGCGGGCATTATGGCTGCAAAAAAAACCTGGGAACTCATTCCCATGTGTCATCCGCTGAACCTCACCTCTGTCTCTGTAGAGTTGACTGTAGAAGAGGGGAAAAGCAGGGTACGCATAGAGGCAACGGCAAAAACGTTTGGGCAGACCGGAGTTGAGATGGAGGCGCTGACTGCTGTATCAGTTGCGGCCCTGACAATTTACGATATGTGTAAGGCAGTAGACAAGGAGATGATGCTGTCAGAGATGGTGCTTGTTGAAAAACGAGGCGGCAAAAGCGGGGAATTCAGAAGAAAAGAATAGGAACAGGACCTGAGCAGATGATAAAAAAGCAGGGAATTGAACTGACCCGCTGTCCATGGGTTGATCTGTCCAAACCGGACTATGTCGAGTACCACGATAAGGAATGGGGTGTTCCTATCCATGACGACAGGACCATCTTTGAGTTCCTCACCCTGGAGGCAGCCCAGGCCGGTCTGAGTTGGTACACGGTTTTACGCAAGAGAGACCATTATCGTCGGATATATAGGGGATTTGATCCTGAGGAGGTGGCGCAGTTCAGGACGTCAGACATTAAACGGATGATCCAGGATCCCGGAATAATCAGAAATAGCCTGAAGATCGAGGCCTCGGTTAACAATGCCCGAAGATTTCTGGAGGTTCAGAAGGAGCATGGCAGTTTTTCGAACTATATCTGGGCATTCGTAAACAATAAGCCGAAGGTTCATACCATAAAAAAACTGACTGATTATGCCGCAACGAGTGATGAGTCTGATGCATTGAGCCGTGATCTGAAGAAAAGAGGGTTTAAATTTATGGGCTCCACAATATGCTATGCGCATATGCAGGCAACGGGGATGGTGAATGACCACTCAACCGACTGTTTCAGAAGAAGTGAAATAATTAAAGGCTATGCGTCATGCGCTGTCCAACCTCGCTGAAAATATCCGTCCTGTTTTTTGCATAAAGGAGGAATACCCAATTATTGACAAGCGACTGGCTTAATGATATAACGTGCATAAAACCTTACGGTACGTAATGTGCTCCTGGGAGCACTACAAAATAAGCAGCCAAGGGAGAAAAATTCATGAAACGTATTGCGGTTTTCTGTATGGCACTTCTGCTGTTTGCATCATTTGCATTTGCCGGTTCAAAGACCTATCAGGTTACCGGCCCGGTGTTGGATGTCAAGGACGACTCCATAACTGTTCAGAAAGGTGACGAAAAGTGGGAGATTGCCCGCGATAAAGACACCAAGATAACCGGCGATCTGAAAAAAGGGGCCAAGGTGACCATTCACTACACGATGAAGGCAACCGGCGTTGAGGTGAAGGGCGACGA
This sequence comes from Nitrospirota bacterium, assembly GCA_016235245.1. Lineage (NCBI taxonomy): Bacteria > Pseudomonadati > Nitrospirota > Nitrospirota bacterium. The sequence continues at coordinate 135,700 of JACRLO010000006.1, forward strand.
GAAGAAGAAAGAAGATAAGAAGAAAAAATAGGCATTCCATTTGGTTAATGCAGGGGTGGTTCCAGGCATCGGGAGCCACCCCCTATTTATCCTCTCATATAGCGAAGCTGCTCTGTCACACCTGTCCCCGGCTCCTTTTATTAAAATCGTTATCAGTGCTCTTGCCGGGGAGAGTCTTCTTGGTTATCTTCAGCTTAGTGCGTGCCGATTCTCGGGAAGATTTCTCCATACAATTCCTAACGCTTATCCCCGGTCAACTCCTTCACAAACAATTCCAGAAGATAGGCAAGATACTCGATATCTATATGGTCTTCCGCTGCGCTGTCAAACTGTATCTTGCAGTCAGGATCAAATTCTTCATCTGCCTGCCAGAAGGAAAGATAAAGCGGAACACGGGGAAGAAGGTCGAAACAAACAGTATAATCCGCCTTTATACTGCTTCCGATTTCGGTTCCTCCGATTTCAAGGCAGCGCTGCTTTAGACCATCAAGATCGTTTTTGAAGGTCTCGATCACGTTTCTTTCGGCGTTGGCCTGAAAGGCCTTGACGTGAGAGGCGGTATGGGGGAAATTGCCGAGGCTGATCCATTCTCCGGCAAGAGGCTTTCTGCCCTGCCTGCGGAGATAGTCATACACAATGATCTTTGTCCATGCATCGCTGCAGTATTCGTCGTCCATGAACAGACCGTCTTTATGGAGTTCGTAATCCCTGGTGAGCATCCTGAGCCTTATGACTTCACGGTTGTCGCAAGACTGATATTCTCCCCCCACCGCTTCCGCAGCTTCCCTGAAGTCGATCTTGAGCGCCTCTTTTTCAAGATCAGCACTCACCTGCTCATAATTACTGAATCCTGTTGTTGCCTGCTGCGGCTGCGTTTCCCCGGAGGTGCCGGCTTCAATAAAAGGGCAATCCCCCAGGCTTGCCTGCGCTTTCTTAACCTTCATCGCAAAGGCCATGCATGTGGCTTCTCCGCATTTGCCGCAATTCGTGCCCTGAAGTTTTTTGTAGATGGCTATCATTTCGAACTCGTAGAACTCTCGCCTCGTCGGCATGCATACACGAACTACTCCCGGACCGCTCTTAAAGCTTCGGCAGACCGGTCTTCCTGCCTTGCTCATCGAGGCAGACAAAGGTGATGGTTGTCGAAAATATCGCATCTCCTCCCCCTGTTCTGAGCTGGTCAGAAAAAACCTCGACAGCATAATGGACAGAGGTATTGCCTGCCTTTGTCTTCTTCACCTCGAACCGAAGTATTGCTCCCTGACGTACGCTCTTTCTGAACTCAACCTTGTCCATAGCCACAGTGACAAATCTGCAGGCAGGGTATTCGAGGCTTGCACAGATCCAGGCTGCCTCATCGACCCACTGAAGGAGATACCCGCCGAAGAGATATCCGTAATGGTTCAGATGCTCAGGAAGGACAAGCTTATAATTTTCCATTTCCCTTATTTCATTGCGCTTTTTGGCTCTTTGCCCTTTTTATTCTTCAGATCCTGTGCCTGCTTGGCCGACTTCTGTTTCTGGCCCTTCTCTTTGTCCTTCTTGCCGCCTTTGTCTCCCATGGTCTTCCTCCTTTCGTATCGCTGTTCATACGCAATGCTTTCGGGAATCATCATTCCCCTATGATGAATGCTATCAGAACCTTGGACCGAAGTCTATCTGCAACATTATCAGAGAGGTCTATTTCAATAAGTGCCGGTAAAACTAATAATGAAAATCCGCTATTCTTCCTCAGGGCTTCCGATCTTCTCAAAACAGCCGGCTGGACATCCTCTGCAATGGGCCGCAAGACCTGCAAGGTCCTTCTTCTTTTCCTCACTTGTGCAAATCCGCAGATGTTCTTTGGCCTCACCCACTGCACGCTGCCAGAAGTTAAACTTTTTCCCGCATCGGGGACACGTTTTCATTTCTCACCTGTTTCTGCTTCGTTAATCCGGTATATGCATTATTCTCAGATTACCGAAAGCCATGGTAAATTCCTATGATCCGGATCATAGATACTCTGTCAGCCGCGCAGAGGCAAAATTGCCCTTTGCATAATTGTGAGGCCCTGCACTGCAGGCTATTGCCGTGTTATATGCAGATCATCGTCTGGTATAATCTTCATGTAATGAACAGGATAAGGTGATGAATTTCAAAGGGATATTAGACAGGTCTTATAGAGTAAACCGTGCGGCAGGAAGGCTTTTTCTTGCCGTAATGATAGCTGCCGCATATATGCTTTTTGTATCGGTAATGCCCACGTATGCCCAGGCTCTTGAATTTCCCGATTCTGCAAAGCAGACGGATAAGCCGGAAAGGGTTACCTTTAAAAAGGGCGCTGTTTCAGCTACGGTCAGCGGTCTAATCCATGGTTATGAAACAAAGGATTACCTGCTCCGTGCGCGGGCCAATCAGACAATGACCGTACATCTGAAGTCTGCCAATATATACACTTACTTTATCGTAAGATTGCCTGACGGAAGTCAGATATCCAAAAGCGAAGAAACAGATTGGTCTAATATTCTGCCTGAAACGGGAGATTACCTGATCAGGGTTTTCATGATGCGCGCCGGCGCCAGGAAGAAAGACTCGGTTGCAGATTATACGCTCAATATCTCAATTAAATAGGCGGCATATGTAAACCTCAAAACAGCGGGAACGATACGCCGGACAACACTTCAACTGTAATCATCAAAGGCAGAATACAGTTTTTTGCATTTGCCTCAGAGCTTTTTTGTGCGCCAGAGGATCTTTTCCCATTCACCGGGAGTATTGACATTGCTCCAGGCGCAGGCGAGGGATTCCGGTATCGCCGGTGAAATGACCTTCCCGTGCTTCGCTATCTCCTGCAGCGATGTTATCCCTTCAGCAGCCAGTGACTCTACATACCCAAATATCATGGGCTCATATATCGCGCCGGTAGTCTCAAGACCTTTGCGTCCCTTTATCTTCGGCATTACAGCCCAAACACCCGGTTTCCGCTGACTCAGGAGCCATTTCCAGGCCTCTTTTTGCATCAATGGCATATCTACCGAGGATATGAGCCATGTGTTTTGGGGCGCCCACCTGAAAGCACTGAGCATGCCGGCAAGCGGACCGCTTACCTCTGGCAGATCGGCAAGGCGATCAGCTGTTTTCAGGCTCGCGGGGATTTTCCCCGAACCGAGCAGTATGGTCTTCTCCGAAACGGCAGAAAGCATATCGAAAGACCTTGCAGCCATGGTTCTGCCCTTTATCTTCAGCAGTGATTTAGGCGTTCCCATGCGCATGCTTTTGCCGCCGACAAGCAAACCGGCCATGACGGGTCGTCGCAAGTGGAACCTCTCCAATACCTGCCGTATATGCAATAGGGCCTTGAGATGATATTTCGGATCGTCCCTGAATAGTATCGATCTGCTGCCATAACACAATCTCCCGGTCTCTCCTGCCGAAGATTTGGTCTCCAGCCAGATGCCGGGGATATCGATATCCTTATGCCCCTCGACAATTATTAAATCCAGCGAAGAAGGGAATCTCCGGATACGCTCAGCGAGGGACATGGCGCCGCTCCGGTATCGCGCAAAGCCCTGATGATCGTCATGCGCAGAAACAAAATCCGCTCCTGCGCGATAAAAAATATCGGTATCTTTTCCCCTGATATCGATGTTGAGCTTATGATGGATATGTTTGAGGACCCCGACAGCAAGCCCCTGCCCCTTCAATTCAGGAAGGATTTTTCGGATAAGGGTTGTTTTGCCTGAGCCTGAGTAGCCGGCAATGCCTATGGTGCAGACTGATTTCATGAATTCCAGACAGGGTGGCAATTCTCATTAAAAGGGTGGACTGCAAGAGAGATTATCTTCCCGGCCATGATCTAAATTACCACAAAGTCTGGAACGGGAACAAATAAAAAAGGCCGTGATAAACACGGCCTTTTTTATGATACAAGAAGGATATTCCTAGAAGAACATCTTTGCGTTGATCAGGATGCCGAGCGCTACGAGAAGCGCATAGATTGCAAGGGACTCGATCATGGCAAGACCGATGATCAGGGTCGTCGTGATCTTGCCGGAAGCTCCCGGATTCCTTGCAATACCCTCGGTAGCACCCTTCAGGCCCATGCCCTGGCCAATGCCTGTGCCAAGAGCAGCGATACCGATCGCGATGCCTGCAGCAAGCGCGGCCATCCCCTTGCCTGAACCGGAATCTGCAGCAGGTGCAGCAGCCGGTGCAGCAGCCCCTTCAGTAGCAAAAACAGCTACCGGAGCGAGCAGACAGATAACAGCGAATGTGAGCAGTGCGAGAGAAAGAATTTTTTTCATGTTGTTCTTTCCTCCTTTCTTAAAGACTTTGATTTAATGTGCCTCTTCAACGGCACCAGCGAGATACAATGTCGTAAGCAGGGTGAAAACAAAGGCCTGGATAACACTCACCAGAGAGCCGAGCGCCAGGATAAGCGTCGGAACCAGCCAGGGTGAAAGTCCTGCAAGCACGAGCAGGATGATATGCTTGGCCACCATGTTTCCAAAGAGCCTGACCGAAAGGGTGACAGGCCTGACCAGATGGCCGATCAGTTCGATGATGAATATGAGCATCATAAGCGGCAGCGCAGGGAGTGACCGGATAGGCCCGAGGAAGTGCTTGAAATAGCCGATGCCGTGAACCCTCAGGCCGTAAACATGGGTCGCCAGAAAGATCGGAATCGCCAGGGCAACGTTGTTATTGATATTGCTGGTCGGAGAATAGAAGCCCGGAATAAGACCCATGAAATTACAGACAGCAACATAGAGGGCAACTGTGCCTATGAGCGGGAAGAAATGCTTTGCCCAGTGATGGCCTATGTTATCCTCGCAGAGGCCCAGAACTCCCTCTGCAATGGTTTCCATAAAGTTCTGGAGGCCGGTCGGAACAAGCTTCAGAGACCTGTTAACCATAAAGGCAGTTACAATCAGAATAAGAGACGCAAGGAATGCATAAGAAACATAGTGTGGAACCGTATGAACATTTATGAAAATATCAGATAACAGTTTTTCTTCGTGCATTGAAATCTCCTTGGGAGAAAAGTAGGCTAATATTACCTAAGAAAAATGAGAGAAGTCAAGGATTTGCAACGGTTTTATAGATCTATAAAAAATGACAATGAATACAAAAATCTTGCATTTTTCATTTCAAAAGTGTATTAATAACTGTGGTTAACAGAATGCCTTTCTACTCTACAGACAACGGAAACAGCGATGGCAAAAGATAAAGTCAAAAAGGATCTTAGTGACGAGGAGAAACAGAGCCTTCCTCTTTATCCGATTGGCATTGTCGCCGAACTGATCGGAACAACTGATCAGACACTCAGGCTTTATGAGAAGCACGGCCTGATCAAGCCGGCACGCAGGAACAAGAACCGGTTTTATTCCGAGAATAACATCAAGTGGCTGAGGTGCCTCAGGGACCTGATCCATAACCAGAAGATCAGCATTGAAGGTATCAAGAAGCTTCTTGATTATGCTCCCTGCTGGGAGATAACCAGTTGCCCTGAGGAGCGGAAGGGTAAGTGCTCTGCGTATATAGACAAGACCAAGCCCTGTTGGGAACTGAACCGTATGATCTGCAATACGGAGTCAGGCAGGATCTGCGAAGACTGCGTTGTCTTTATTTCAAAACAGGTATCAAAGAAAAAATAGACATTCCGTCTGTTTCTGCGCTTCCGTTGTCTGCCTAAACTCACTCCGGAGTAACCCTGAGACTATCCACCTGAGCAGTTATCTCTAATCAAAGTTGAATTGGGTCGGATCTCTTATTTCCCATACGGATTTGGATGACGAATACTGTTTTGGTTGTGTGCCTTCCCTGAAATATTCTTTCAGGCCCGATTCATCCCGGGAAAGAAGCCCGGTTTTTGGGTCGATATAAAGACTGACGATGCCTTCAGGCTGCTGAAATCCCTCAGATTCTCCTTTGGCTGCACTGCCCATGAACATGGTCCAGATCGGTGCAGCAGCCTTTCCTCCGGTCTCCTGCGCCCCAAGCGTCTTTGCATTATCAAACCCTACCCAGATTGCAGCCACAAGGTTTGAGGTATAGCCGACGAACCATGCGTCTTTATAATCGTTTGTCGTTCCGGTCTTTGCGGCAACAGGCCTTCCCAGGGCCTTGGCCCGCCAGCCGGTTCCATATCTGACAACATCCTCCATCATGGAGGTTATGAGGAATGCTGTCTGGGGGCTGATCACCTGTTCAGGTTCAGGCTCGTTTGTCTCAAGAATCCTGCCTTTGCTGTCAGTCAGATATTTCAGGGCAAGAGGTTTCGACTTCATGCCGGTGCTTGCGAAAACATTGTACGTCATCGCCATTTCAAGTGGTGTAATGCTGAATGAACCGAGCGCAATGCTCAAGTTTCGCGGCATGTCGGCAGTAACTCCGATGGTACGCGAAAAGTTCATAAGTGCATCGAGGCCCATGGTATCGGTAAGACGGATCGTCACGACATTGCGCGAAAAGGTCAGCGCTTCTCTGAGGCGTGTGGGGCCATAATATTTGTGGTCATAGTTTTCAGGAGTCCAGTCGCCTTTGGGACCTCCCGAATAGGTGACCGGCTCATCCACGATAAGACTTGCCGGCGTAAACCCATGGTCCATCGCAGCAGCATAGATGATCGGCTTAAAGGATGAGCCCGGCTGCCGCTTTGCCATAACGGCACGGTTGAAATCGCTCCGGGAAAAGTCATACCCGCCGACCATTGCCCTGATAAACCCGGTGTATGGCTCAACAGCGATAAGCGCACCTTCAACTTCCGGCTCCTGCTCAAGGGCAAGCAGAACGCTGCTTTTCTGGATGCTCTTGATGCTGACCCTTACCACATCACCTGGCTTGAGGATCTGGGTCAGGCTGAAGTCCTTTATGACCTTGACACTGCCCGACTTGTTGAGTGTTTTCGATGCCCACTGCGCATCCTTGATCGAGAGCTTGCCAAGCAGCCCGCGGGTCTTGATCGTTGCCTCATGAGCAGCGACTTTCAGGACGAGGCCGGTGTAGATATCGCCGGGATTATTCATGACCATTGTACTTAAGTCCCGGGTTTTCATTTCTTTATCGATGTCAATGCCCTTTTTAGTTTCGACTGCGCCGCGCCATCCCCTGCGCTTGTCAACTTCTCGCAGACCGTTCTGCATGGCATTGACCGCAGAAAGCTGCATGGCCCTGTTCAGCGTGGTATATGCCTTGAGGCCTGTTTTGTACACTGCCTCTTCTCCGTATTTCTCTTCCAGATATTTTCTGATATATTCGACAAAATAGCTGTGCGCCTCAATTCCTTTTTTGAGGCTCGAAAGATACAGGGGCTGGTTGTATGCGCTTTCCCGTTCCTGTTTCGTGATATATCCTTCCTCTTCCATTCTGCTTAAGACAATGTTCTGTCGTTCTTTTGCCCGTGTGAGATCATTAAAGGGCGAATAGGTTGTGGGGGCCTTGACCAGACCTGCGATCATGGCTGCCTCTGCGAGAGTAAGCTGTCGTGCAGACTTCCCGAAATAGGTGCGCGCCGCCATTTCAACGCCGTAGGCCCCGTGGCCGAAATAGACCTTATTAAGGTACAACTCAAGGATCTCCTGCTTGCTGAGACTCTTCTCGATCTTGAAGGCAAGGGCTGCTTCGAGAAGTTTTCGCTTCATGGTTTTTTCAGACGACAGAAATACTACTTTGGCAAGCTGCTGGGTGAGCGTGCTGCCGCCCTCCTTCAGGCTTACGTGAATGATGTCTTTCACAACCGCACGTGCAATAGCGATGTAGTCTATGCCCTTGTGCTTGAAAAAACGTGAGTCTTCAACCGCAACAATAGCATTGGTCATCTGTTTTGGGATGCTGTTGATTGAAAGAAAAATGCCCTTTTCTGCCTTGAGTTCGCCGATCATAACGTCGTCGTCTGCGTAGATCTTCGTGCCGCCGCCAGCCTGGTAATGCTTGAGCTCGTCGATCGAAGGGATGCCCTTGGCGATTGCTACATAGCCGCCTGCAATGCCGCCGATAAGAATGGAAGACAGGACAAGGATAATGATGAGCTTCGGTTTCACGGTAAGGTAGATTATACCCGCCTTATGAAAGGACTGTAAAGGATTGTCAGAAGAGGGTCAGGACAAGATTTATTCCCCCGCCGACAATAAGGGCAAAGACCGTAATAAGTGCGAACATCAAAAGCGATGTCCTGAGCCCCCGTTCTTTTATGATCATAAAGAAGCTCGCCAGGCAGGGTACAAAGAGTGAAAGGGTTATGATGCTCACGATCACCTGATGCTCGTTCATCAGCCCCTGCTTTGACAGCTCGAAGAGGCCTGCAGCGCCGTAGTCCCTTCTCAGAAATCCCAGAATAAATGCTGCAGTCGCCTCCTGGGGCAGACCGAGAAACCTCACCACCACCGGAGAGGCTGCCTGCTCTATCCAGTTCAGCATATGGGTCTTATCAAGCACGAAAAGAATAAGTGTTCCCAGGATAAAAAGAGGCACCGCCTCTTTCAGATACCATTCTATCCTGCCGATGGTCTTCATGAAAATATTTCCCATACGCGGCATGCGCATGGGAGGTATTTCGAGGAAGAAATCTGCCTTGCTTCCCGGCAGCACTCTGGATGTGATGGTCCCCGCAAGCAGGAGCACCAGAAGAAGCGTACCTATCCACCAGAGAGCGACTTTTATGGAATAGGGGCCAAGCATACCAAGGATCACTCCAAGCTGGGCAGAGCAGGGGATGGCCAGCGCAATAAGAAAGGTCGCAATGAGCCGTTCTCTTTTTGTCTCGAGTATCCGCGTGGTCATGGTTGCCATAGTTCCGCAGCCAAGGCCCAGCACCATTGGCAGCACCGCCTTGCCGTTGAGGCCGATCTTTGAAAATGCACCGTTGGTAAGGACCGCAATACGCGGCAGGTACCCGCTGTCTTCAAGGAAGCCGAAGGCGATAAAGAAAGTTGCGGTAATCGGCAGGATAATGGCTACCGCATAGGTGAGCGCCATGGTGAAGAGACCATACTGGCCCACAAAAAAGTCCTGAATAAAGGGCGACGGTATCAGCGTTTTAACGGTCTTTGCAATGACAGGATTAAGATAGGTCTGAAATACCACATTTTGGAAAAAATCGACCAGGGTGCCGGCGCCGAACCTGCCGACGAATTCATAAAAACAGAAGAGTACGAAAAAGACAAAGAATAAGCCTGCGATCGGATGCATGGTCCATTTACCTAACCAGCGGGCAATATGCCCGGATTCGGGCTCATATCTCTCCTGGACTTCCAGCACGACCTTCTCCGCAGCCCCGATCCGCGCACGGGAAATTATGGAAGAGAGCGGCTCCTTTGCCCGCGTCTCGGCCTCGTACCTCAGGTCCTCGATCTTGTCGATAGTTTTTGGATCGAGGTGAGCTATGCACCATATCTTTAAACTCTCATCACCGGCCAGGATCATCAGGCTGAGGGCACGCCTCGAGATGTGCGCTTCCGGCAACAGCGATGATATGGCAACGACATATTCCTCTATGACCTTTCCATAGTCAGTGGAAAGCCTCGGGGTTTGGGGCATTAGAATAGAGTCTCTGAGCTTGCCAAGCCCTTTGCGCTGCGGAGCGACCGTGCCGATCACCTTGATGCCTACCAACTCTTCCAGTCTGCGATAGTCAATATCTATGCCCCGTGCCTTTGCCTCATCTTCCATATTCAGAACAAGGATGCAGGGCAGAGCCATCTCTGCGAGCTGGATGAGGAGCATGAGCGCACGCTTGAGGTTTTTTGAGTCAGCGACAAGTACAATATTATCGGATTTTTCGGCAAGGAGGATATCCCGCGTTACCCGCTCATCTTCACTCATCGGGATGAAACTGTTGATGCCGGGAGAGTCAACGAGCAGGAACTTTTCGTTAGCGAGGGTAAGGTTGCCTGAGGCAACCTCAACCGTTGTGCCTGGATAGTTAGAGACTGTGACGTATTGCCCGGTCAGGAGTCCGAAGATGACGCTTTTGCCGACATTTGGGTTCCCCACCAGAACAATCCTGCGGTATGACTGCTTCTCGTCTCTTATGTTCTTTTTCTGCATGATCTGCACTTACCCCGTATCTCAAGTGTATGGCTTGTTCCTTCAAAACTGTACTTCGTGCAAATGTCATTCTGGATCGTTTCAAGGTTTTCGGAATAAAATTCGATCACATCGCCGCAATCTGTGCATACCATATGATCATGGTGCTTGTGACCGAAAGTCAGCTCGTAGACATTGCCCTTTTCGGAGCGCGAAATGCGCTCTACCAGTCCGCTTTCTACCAGGAGGTTCAGGGTCCTGTATACCGACGCACGCGATGCCTTGATGCCCGAGCCCCTGATCCTGAAATAGAGATGCTCCGGCTCAAAGTGGCCGTGCGTCGAAAAGATTTCGCCAACCACTGCCATACGCTCCTTGGTGAGTTTCAGGCCACGGCCAACAAGAAAATCCTGAAAGGTTCTGCATTCCATAACTGCAATTATACCTGAAATTGAGATTAAGTTGCAATTAGAAGGGTGTGTTATGAATCGCCCATAACTGAAGGGATGCATTTTAGAAGTCATATTTTGCAAATAATTAGATTTTGTGCTATGTTTAATCCTCTTTGATAAGGTCATCATGACCCTGCAGTTTCAGTTACCGTTAATTCCCTGATATCACGGAGGCATACCATGGTTAAGAAGATCGTGCTTGCGTATTCCGGAGGCCTGGACACTTCGGTTGCCATCGCATGGCTGAAAGAGAACTATCACGCGGATGTCATTGCATTCTGCGCAGATCTCGGCCAGAAGGAAGAGCTGAAGACCGTAAAACAGAAGGCCCTCAGGACCGGCGCTTCAAAGGTCTATGTCGAAGATCTGCGCGAAGAGTTCGTCAAAGACTATATTTTCCCGATGCTTCGTGGAAATGCCGTATATGAAGCGTTCTACCTTCTCGGCACATCCATCGCGCGTCCGCTGATTGCAAAAAAACAGATAGAGATCGCGATTAAGGAAAAGGCCGATGCAGTTGCCCATGGCTCAACCGGCAAGGGCAATGACCAGATACGGTTTGAGCTTACCTACTACGCGCTTAAGCCGGACATCAAGGTGCTCGCTCCCTGGAGGGAATGGACATTCAACTCGCGGGAATCCCTTATTGACTATGCCGCAAAGCACAAAATACCGGTCACAGCCACCAAGACAAAGCCCTACAGCACGGACAGGAATATCCTTCATATCAGCTATGAGGGCGGGATCCTTGAGGACCCGTGGCTTGAGCCTACCCGTGATATGTACACCCTGGCAGTGCCGATTGAAGAGGCCCCTGACAAGGCCGAATATGTCGAAATAGGTTTTGAGCAGGGAGATCCGGTCAGCGTAAATGGAAAAAGGCTTTCACCGGCCAAACTCCTTGAAAAACTGAATGAAATCGGCGGCAGGCATGGGGTAGGCAGGGTCGATATTGTTGAGAACCGGTATGTCGGAATCAAATCGCGCGGTGTTTACGAGACCCCCGGAGGAACGATCCTTCATGTGGCGCGCCGGGCGGTGCAGTCCATCACTCTTGATCGTGAGGTTACCCATCTTCTGGATTCTCTTATGCCGAAGTATGCAGAAATGATCTATTACGGGTACTGGTTTGCGCCTGAGCGGATAGCGCTTCAGTGCATGATCGACTCTGTCCAGAAGGTTGTTACCGGTACCGCCAGGATAAAACTGTACAAGGGCAACTGCATCATTGCAGGCAGGAAGGCGCCTAAGTCATTATATAACGCAAAGCTTGCGACCTTTGAAGCTGAGGATGTGTATAACCAGAAAGACGCTGAAGGGTTCATCAAACTGAATGCATTAAGGCTTAAGGCGAACAGGTCACTCAGGGGCAGGTAGTGTCTGACCTCAGATACTGGATCGGTCTTTCTCTGATCCCGGATATCGGGCCGATAACCGCAAAACAGCTCATAGCGCATGCCGGGGACGCTGAGCATGTTTTCAAAATGGATATGCATGACCTGCTTTCGGTCCATGGCATGGCCAGGATCAGGGCAGAGAATATCAGAACATTTTCGCGTTGGGACGATGTTGAAAAACAGGTGGCGGCACTGGAGAAAAGGGGACTTTCGGCTGTCTGCTATGGAGGTCCTGGCTATCCTGCGGCATTAAAAGAGATCCCTGACGCCCCGGTTGTGCTCTATGTCAAAGGAACGTATCAGCCTGAAGACCGGTATGGCATTGCGGTGGTAGGCTCCAGAAAGTATTCCCCCTACGGCGAGGCAGTAACGCAGAAGATCTCCGGAGAGCTTGCTTCTGCCGGGTTCACGGTCATCAGCGGCATGGCGCGGGGTATCGACACCTTTGCGCACCGGAGCGCCCTGGCATCAGGCGGTCGGACTATTGCCGTATTAGGCTCAGGACTGGATGTCTTCTATCCTGCAGAAAACAGGGGGCTCATGGAAAAGATCGCCGCCTCGGGCTGTGCGATCACGGAGTTCCCTCTTGGAACAGAGCCCAGCAGGGAGAATTTCCCGCGAAGAAACAGGCTGATAAGCGGCCTTTCGATGGGGGTGCTTGTGATCGAAGCAGCAGAGGGCAGCGGTTCGCTCATTACGGCATCCATTGCTTTGGAGCAGAATCGGGAGGTCTTTGCTGTGCCTGGCAACATCACGTCAGCCAACGCTGCAGGCACGAATATGCTGATACGGCAGGGCGCCAGGATGGTGACCCGGGCGGATGATATTCTTGAGGAACTGGCACCTGTGCTGAAAGGCTTCATCAGGGGCGAGATAAAACAGGAAGTTCAACTCTCTGCAGAGGAAAAGGGACTCTGCGGCTGTATGACACGCGAGCCGCAGCATATTGATGTATTATCCAGGGAGTTCAGGTTGCCAGTTCAGAAGATTCTTGATATACTCCTTTCCCTGGAGTTAAAGGGGGTTGTAAGACAGTCAGATGGAAAGAGGTTCTATCTTGCATGAAACAGAAACACTGACCCAGAAACTGCTGAGGATCCTGCGCATGATATCCACAGACAGGGACGATATCGAGATCGATTCCGAGAGGCTTCTTGAGTCTGTGGATTATGAGGAAGAGGACCTTGCCGAGATATGGGAAGAACTCGATGAGCTTGAATCGACTGAGCAGGTTGACTAAGTTGAGCTTGACATTTTGAAAGCACTTCTTGTTTATATACTGATACGGGACAGTTCGTATGAGAAAGAGGATATATTCTCCTTTATCTTCGGCAACGGAAGAAGAATCCTGTGGAACTGAGCTGTCTGGTTGGATGCATCAGGAGGGAAAAATGAAATCGCTCGTTATAGTTGAGTCGCCGGCAAAGGCCAAGACGATCAGCAAAATCCTTGGCAAGGATTTTACGGTCAAGGCTTCAGTCGGCCATATCAGGGACCTGCCTGCCAAAGAGATGGGCATTGATATAGAGAAGGGCTTTGCTCCCAAGTATATCATCATCCCCGGCAAAGAGACGGTGATCAAAGATCTGAAGAAGGCGGCAAAAGAGGCCGATACCGTGTTTCTTGCCCCTGACCCCGACCGGGAAGGAGAAGCGATTGCCTGGCATATCGCTGAGGAGATCAAGGGCAAGGCAAAAAAAGTCTTCCGCGTCACCTTTAATGAAATAACCAAGAGTGCAGTCCGGGAGGCGATGAACCATCCGACCGAGATCAATATCCAGAAAGTCGATGCACAGCAGGCCCGCAGGATTCTTGACCGGCTCGTGGGCTATGAACTCAGTCCTCTGCTCTGGAGAAAAGTGCGGAGAGGACTAAGCGCCGGAAGGGTGCAGTCTGTGGCGGTCAGGCTCGTTGTTGACCGGGAGCGTGAGATCGAGGCCTTCAAGCAGGAAGAATACTGGTCCATCAACGCCGAGTTCGAAGGTTCAAACAAACCGACCTTCTGGTCAAAGCTTGTAAAATATTGCGGGGAAAAAGTAGAGATCGGCAATGCAGAGCAGGCCGAGGCTGCGGTAAGTGATATCAGGGGCAGCAGGTTCATTCTTTCAAAGATCGACAGGAAAAAGAAAAAGAGAAATCCGTCCCCTCCTTTTATAACAAGCACGCTCCAGCAGGAGGCCTCCCGAAAACTTCGCTTCACGGCAAAGAAGACGATGATGATGGCGCAGCAGCTCTATGAAGGCATAGAGCTCGGCGAAGAGGGGGAAGTAGGACTTATTACCTACATGAGGACTGATTCCCTCAGGGTCTCTGCCGAGGCCCAGCAGGCAGCCAGAGAATATATTTCAGCCACCTATGGTAAGGATTTCGTGCCGGAAAAGCCGCCTTTCTACAAGAGCAAGGCATCGGCACAGGATGCCCATGAGGCGGTTCGACCGACCTATTTGACCAATGTCCCTGAGGCAATAAAGCAGTATTTGAGCAAAGACCAGCTTGCGTTGTACAAACTCATATGGAACCGGTTTATCGCAAGTCAGATGGCCCCTGCGGAACTCGAACAGACGACCTTCGAAATCTCCTGCGCTGCTGAACCATGCAAGGGTGAGCCTGTGCTGAGGGCTTCAGGCAGTGTCGTGAAGTTCCAGGGGTTTATGGCGCTTTACACGGAAGGCACAGACGAGGTTATGGATGAAGGTGAAGCGCTCCTGCCCCTCCTTACTCAGGGAGAAGCACTTGCACTCCTTGAGCTTCAGCCAAAACAGCATTTTACCCAGCCTCCGCCTCGGTATACCGAAGCTACACTCGTCAAGGCGCTTGAGGAAAAAGGCATCGGCAGGCCGAGCACCTATGCCGCAATCCTTTCGACCATACAGGACAGGAAATATGTGCAGAAGGCAGAGGGCAAGTTCTCTCCTACTGAGCTCGGAATCGTCGTTAACGATTTTCTTGTCGAGCGGTTCAGTGAACTGATGGATATCAGTTTTACCGCCAACATGGAAGAGAACCTTGACCATATTGAAGACGGCAAAAAGAAATGGGCAAAGATCGTGAAGGACTTCTACAAGCCCTTTCATGAAAAACTGACCGAAGCAGCAGCGGTAAAAGGCAAGGTAAAGCCTGAGGACATTGCTACTGAGCAGATCTGCGAAAACTGCGGCAAGCCAATGGTAATACGCTGGGGAAGGCATGGAAGGTTCTATGCCTGCACCGGGTTTCCGGAATGCAAGACAACAAAACCGCTTGAGGGTGAAGGCCAGGCAGCCGGCGAACCTGAAACGACCGCCGAGAAATGCCCGAAGTGCGAATCCCCCATGGTCATACGCACCGGAAGGTTCGGGAAATTCATTGCCTGCTCCAAATATCCGGAATGCAAGACAACAAAACCGGTCTCTACAGGCATGAAATGTCCGCTTGATGGCGGAGACATTGTGGAGCGAAGGTCAAAAAGAGGCAAGTTCTGGGGCTGCGGCAATTATCCGAATTGTACCTTTGTCTCCTGGTATAAACCGATTCCCGTGCCCTGCCCCAAGTGCGGTGCAGCCTTCCTGACCGAGAAGTGGGACAAGGCCGGCAATGTGACGCAGATCTGCGTCAATAAGGAATGCGGCCACAAGGCTGAGGTCAATAAAGAAGATACTGAAGCAGCAGGCTGAGACAGAGCTGTCGCTGTTTATAGACAGAACCATTTCAATCAAGTGGCTCTGATGAAACACCGGTTCCTTATCGAGATCACGACCTGCCCTGCAGCTCGGTCAGAATAACACGTGCAACGGCTGTCCTCAGGCACGATGCGGGTTACCCTGTCCGTCCCTCTCCATAATAGACAGCGGCAAAATTGAGTTTTTAAAGCCTGATACGGTAATATTTAAGCTGGTAAGGGAAGAAAACGCTGGGAGCTGCAACGGAAGGGCTCACAGCCGGAGCTGATGTTATCCTCGATGATTCCGAAGTCAGGCTCCCTTCAGACTCAGACCAAAAAGCTTTTCCCCGAAGCCTTTCAGGCGCGGAATATAAAGATTTTTTGGAATAGTGACCGGATGATTATATGAACGAAGAGCTTAAGCAGGAAATGATGAAAAAGGCAGATGACGGGAAGCTTTCCTGCTCAGATGCCAGAAAGATAGCAGAAAGCCTGAATATTTCATATAAGGAAGTAGGCGATGCTGCCGATGATCTCGGCATCAGGATCAGGAACTGCCAGTTAGGGTGCTTCTGATGGAGACGCTTCTTTTTGAGTTTGCGCTGACCTGTTATTTTGCCGCAACGATCGTCTGCGGTCTTGAACTGTTCAAGGGCAACAAGACGACTTCGCGCATTATGTTCGGCCTTGTCGTTGCCGGGTTTGTCCTCCATACCATTCATATCCTTGCGCGGTATTTCATTTCAGGCCATATGCCGACCGCAAGTCTCCACGAGGCTTCTTCTTTCTTTTCCTGGTGCATTGTGCTGCTCTTCTTTTTCCTCGAATACCGGTACCGCGTCGGACTTCTCGGTTCGTTTATCATGCCGGTGGTTTTTGTCCTGATGCTCACGTCCTCCATGCTGCCCCGGAAGATAGAGAACCTGAGCCCGCTCCTTCAGAGTTCCTGGCTCTTTATCCATACCGCGTTCGCCTTTATCGGCGACGCTGCCTTTGCCATGGCGTTCGGCGTCGGTATCATGTATCTGGTGCAGGAGCATTACGTCAAGTCCAAGCATCTTGGCGGGCTCTTTAAAAGACTGCCGAGTCTCCAGATCCTCGATGAAATGAATTATCGCCTGATCACGATCGGATTTCCGTTTTTAACGCTGGCCATCATTACCGGAGCGTTCTGGGCAGAAAGCGCTCTCGGCAGATTCTGGAGATGGGACCCCAAAGAGGTATGGTCCCTTATAACCTGGCTTATCTATGCCGCCGTGCTCCATCTCAGGCTCACAAAAGGATGGCGGGGGAAAAAGGCGGCGATCCTTTCGATCATCGGCTTCTGTATCGTTCTCTTTACGTTTTTCGGCGTTAATCTGCTGCTTAAGGGATACCATACGTTCTGATGAAGATCGCAGTTGTCGGACTGAACCATAAAACGGCTGATGTGGAACTCAGGGAGAAGCTCGCCTTTAACGGCCCGCGCCTTGAGGAAGGCCTGCTCAGCATAAAAGCTATCCCCGGCATAAAAGAGGCTGCTATCCTTTCAACCTGCAACAGGGTAGAAATTTATCTGACGGTTGAGGACCTGCAGCAGGCGTTTGCCTCGCTCAAGGATTTCCTGGTGCAGTTCTTTGATCTCAAACGCGATTCTCTGGACTCTGCCCTGTATCTGCACGAGGATATGATGGCGGTGAAGCATATCTTCAGGGTAGCCTCAAGCCTCGATTCCATGGTTCTGGGCGAACCCCAGATCCTCGGTCAGCTGAAGGATGCCTTCGATTTCGCGCTCGAGAAAAAAGCGACTGGCGCGCTCCTGAACCGACTTCTCAAGAAATCGATATCCGTTGCAAAACGGGTCAGGACAGAGACAAGGATCGCCTCAAGCGCGGTCTCGATCAGCTTTGCAGCGGTTGAACTCGCAAAGAAGATATTCACCGACCTTTCGGGCAAATCGTTCATGCTCCTTGGCGCCGGCGAGATGGCTGAGCTGGCTGCAAAGCATATGATGAATAACGGGGTGCAGGAGATCGCTGTTGCCAACAGGACCTATGAGCGCGGCTGCGAACTTGCGCATGAATTTAACGGTAAGGCGATCAGGTTCGAGGAGTTCCCTGATAAACTGGTCAATACGGATATCCTGATATGCTCCACAGGAGCTCCAGCGTATGTGCTGCTGAAGGAGCATATGCAGAAGGCCATGAAGGCCAGAAAACAGAAGCCCGTTTTTCTTATCGATATATCGGTGCCCCGGAATATTGAGCCGTCAATCAACGACATGGATAACGTGTACCTCTATAATGTCGACGACCTCAATGATGTTGTGGATACGAACAAGCAGGAGCGCCAGAAAGAGGCTGAAAAGGCAGGTGAGATCGTAGAGGAAGAGATCGAGACCTTCAAAAAATGGCTGTCAACGCTTGATTCTGTACCTGCGGTCGTTGCCCTTCGTGAAAAGGCCGAGGCTATCAGGAAGGAAGAGCTGGAACGCTTTCTGAACCGGTTTCCCGGACTGGGTGACAAGGAACGGAAGGCGATAGAGGGACTGTCGAGCGCGATCATGAACAAACTTATCCATGGACCTACCGTGGCGCTGAAGGATGACTCGGAAGACAAAGATGTCATGATAGCAGTGATCAAGAGACTCTATGGGTTAAACGGAGACGATGATGAAAAAAAATAGTGTAGTAATCGGCACACGCGGCTCAAAGCTTGCGCTCTGGCAGGCCGAGTGGGTGAAGGCCGAGCTGCAGCGGTTGAATCCGGGACTTGAGGTCGGGCTGAACAAGATCAAGACGACTGGCGACAAGATTCTTGATGTGCCGCTCGCAAAGGTAGGAGGCAAGGGGCTCTTTGTGAAAGAGATCGAGGAAGCTCTTCTGAGGGGGGAGGCAGACCTTGCCGTACATAGCATGAAGGACGTTCCGACCGAATTCCCTGAGGGCCTCTACCTTGCGGTGATCTGCGAGAGGGAAGACCCGAGGGATGCTTTTATCGCACAGAGCAGCGGGCAGGCGGCAAAGAGCCTTAAAGACCTCCCTCAGGGAGCAACCATCGGGACAAGCAGCCTGAGACGGTCGTGTCAGCTTCTGAGCAAAAGACCGGATCTTACGATTGCCCAGCTCAGAGGGAATCTTGAGACGCGGTTCCGGAAACTTGACGAAGGCCAGTTCGATGCCATGATCCTTGCGGCAGCAGGCGTAAAAAGACTGGGCTGGCAACAGAGGATTAGCGAGGTTATAGAGCCGGGAATAAGCCTTCCTGCGATCGGTCAGGGTGCTGTGGGTATTGAGTGCAGGATCAATGACGAGTTCATCAATCAGCTTATTGCCCCTCTGAACCATACAGACACCTCAATCTGCGTCAGGGCCGAACGGGCGCTGCTCAAGAGGCTGCAGGGAGGCTGTCAGGTGCCGATCGCTGCGTATGCCACGATCAAAGACGGGAGATTGTTCATGGACGGGCTTGTCGGCAGTGTTACCGGAGACAGGATTATCAAGGAGCACCTTGAAGGGAAGATCGAGGATGCCGAGACAATCGGCATAACCCTTGGCGAGAAGCTGCTCTCAAAAGGCGCGGACAAGATACTTGCAGAGGTTTACGGCAGAGAAATCGACCCTGTCGATGCACCGTAATTGTCAATCGGTAACTATTTATCTGCAACAGACTACTTTTGAACGCAGGAATTTCCCGACATCTGCCCCATGTTGATCCGTGTTGATGAAACGACAATGCAATCATAATCAGGCTCTGTCGTATGCGTAATGCTTATTGTCCTGAGCGGTGAGATAGTGCCCCTGCGGTTAAACTTGAAGGTAAGAGGAATGCCGCCGCCATTGGCATCATTTGCAAACTCAACTGTTTTGGGTACCAGAACCGTATCGCCGGCTCCGACATTTATGGCGCTATTGTCGTTCGTATCTTCGACAATGCGATACGTTGTCGGACTGGTAAAATCTACAAAGTATTCCCGGCTTCTTTCCATGGCCATCATGCGTGCTGACATCATATCGGAATATATCTCTTTTGTCTGTTTCTCGACTTTATATCTGCCGATCCAGTCTGAATAGGCAAAGCCAAGCGAAACACCAAGGACGCCGACGATCATACATACGCAAAGAGTCCAGCCTACTGTTGGATCAATTGATATGCTTATCGGCGCTCATCTCACCTCTAGGATTATTCTCATCACAAACAATACCAAGGAATTCGTGAGAATAAAAGGGTTGAAGATAGCCGACAGGACAGGCGGATTTTGTCAGATTCGTACTGTGGCCGAAGTGCACCTTGCCCGGCCTATTGGGACTATTGGACGAGCTCAGTTATTAAGCGTAAAAACAGAGCTCAAGGTTGTTTTTGGTTATTAGTATACACTCGCGCCACCAATAGACTTCTGTTCAACAATTTCTACTGGAGCACCAATCTCGTCGAGTTCTCTCTTGAATCGATTAAATGCTGACGTGCTGCCAGACCGCATTAAGATCATAGTCTCTTCGCTTTCCACTCGCGCCTTCCACTGAGCGAATGGAACATTCGGCCACAGTTGAGCCAGTCTCCTGGCACTGATATATTGAAGTCTCTTGTTTTCTATTGGTTTAAGAATAAGAATAAATTTTCCACTTTCACTCATATCTGCTCCACCAAAACTGATATTTCAACTGCAGTCCTTACTAGAAAAAATCTTATCCTCTCCGAGCAGATATCACTGGCCGGACTGAGTTTCGGAGTTTCTCTTCCCAACCTCAACCGTAAAAGGGATGCTAACAACTGCCTCTGCACCATCGCTATCCTTGACAGATACCGCAACATCGTAAGTTCCCGAAGTCAATCCCTGCAAGTCAAGACTAATCCTGCCCGTATCTGAATCTATCTTCATGCCGTCTGGACCTTTCAATAGCGAGTAGGAGAGCTGATCACCGTCTGGGTCCTCTGCCTGAATATAGGCGGTATACCCCGTTAGCGTCGTATTCGCATTTACAAGATTAGCCTTTGCAACAGGCGGAGTATTTCCAATTAAGGCAAATTGTCGAAGCGAGACTCCCTTCACCGCACCGGCAACAGGAATAACTTCGACCTCTACCCTATCACCTTTTTTGAACGGCCCCCTAAAAATCGGCCCCTCCACTTCCCTCGTCATTTCATCATTCAGCTTCCATGCATAGCGAAATGCTACTGCCCCTTCTTTTCCGGACTCGGCCTCAGCATATACCGACAGCTCATCGCCCTTGCGGGGCTGCTGAGGCGTCAGACGCAACCGTGCAATTCTTGGGACAAAGGTCATACCATCCATTTTCTTCATGGCTTGCTGTTGCGAAACCGGCAATACAAGACCGGATTTCTGGTCGGCAGAAGAGCTGTCTGCTTTCTTTGATTCCTGCCGCTCACATGCCACAGCACAAAAAATGATAAGCAGGGCTACGAGAAACGTTAGCGAGAGTCTACCCATTGCGTTGCCCCCTTATCCCATTTACACATTCTTGTTAAGCCTGCTGAATTGATATTTACGGCAAACGCATCCTTGCCATTACTGAGGTAAAATGTACCGCCAGCCACAGTGCCGTCAATTGGAAAACCATTTGAGTTCAAAGCCAGACACGGCATATTACTGCAGGGAGGGTCAGAAGCACGAGTCTGTGTGCCAAGAGAAACGAAAGACGCCGGCGCCCCATTACCATTGCCGCAGGCGGCACCGCCTGATATAAACGCTTTTTTATTAATTGTTGCGGCATTGCCACTGTCATCCTCATAGGCTCCGCCAAAGACAACTCTGTTTTGCATGGCCTTAGCTGCTGCCCAGCCAGCCGGGTTTGTCACCTCGGCTGCGGTACGCACATTATTCCCGTTTGTATCTTCATAACGGAACACCTGATAGGTATTTGCCGTAGTGTTAAAAACCACAAAGACCTTCCGACGGCGAAGCGTTCCATTAACAATGCTTCCGCTACCCTGGGCCGCAGCTTCATTCTGGGCAAATTTGAGGTCATCGACCAGCTGCCTTGCCGCAGCCTTCACCTTGTTCTCCGAACTGATCATACTCAGGAACGCCGGAAACGCCAGCAGCGCAAGAATCCCAATGATAGCGACTACTACTATCAGCTCTACCAGTGTGACTCCATGCCTGTTCTGCATCGTCACTGCAACGTCCTCCACCAGAGCGTCTTAACCGGATTTTCTTGGACAGCGTTTGGAGTAAAGTTTCCATCGCCAAGCTGAATAAACTTACCATCAAAGGAAAGAATCGACACGTGGTTATTCTCTATCGCGAGGCCACCCACAACAGGAGAGCCAATATCCTTAGACAGCGTCAGTACCGACTTCTTCCCAATGTTCACTAAGTCATCAGTTGGCTTAAGAGACAACGCAAGAAACCTTCCGGTTGATACAGTCTTTACCAGATCAGGTTGACCGATATCGGTATAGCCCTTTGCAGTTCCTAAATATACGGTCCCGGAAGAGTCTACAAGAGGCTGAATCCATATCTTTTCCCCATCGTTTGTGGCAAAGCTCTTGTCGTCCAAGCTGGCCCAGAGGTTCGTAAGAGTTTTGTCGCTCTCAAATTGAAATGCAAACAGGTGATATTTTGTCGTTGCCTCATCCTGGAGACTCTCCCTGCCACCAGTGCCAAATACAATTTTATGTCCGGAAATAGAAACCATTGATCCAATGGGTTCCTTCACGCCTGCCGCTAATGTTGACGTAGCTTCAGGCATTACAAGTGTGGTGAGATTTGATGGAACATAAAAAGCCGGGCCATTACCCGCGGAACCATCTGCCGCAATACTCACCCCGTCGACCGCACGCAATATCCAAAGACGGCCCTGCATGTCACCGAAGAGAACATAATCATCCGTTCCATTGTTCCCATAATCCATCAGCGCTGGAATCGAAGGAGTGTAATTCACGTTTTCAGCATCTCCGGTATACATGATTTTCGTCTCCCAAACCAAGTCCCCGGTGCGGAAATTAAGCCCGAAAACGCTAAGCCCCTGCACATTATGCGCTGCACCCAAGGGGTTAATATCCACCGGCCGTAACCATGGGGCAGTTAGAATTATATTTGTATCGAGAGTAGTTCCAATCTGGACCCTACCAATCGCTACACCCTTTGAGTTACCCATATTGGGGTCAAAATGAAGCCCTATTGTCATTGCTTCCGCTGTAGTATAAGTGCTCGGGAAGCTACCCGTCGGATAGTAATTTCTCATAGGATTAGTCGAGCTTACAGGGTTAACCTTACTGCTGTAGGTCCTCTCCCAAAGCACAGACGGGGTATATGGGTCAGAGACATCGAGCGCAAAGACAATTCCTTCGCTAATCACGCCTGGTTGAGCAGTCGTTGCCGTAGCAACCAGAATAGTCCGCCACTGATTTGGCGTGCTAATATTATTATCATGATCCACAAAGAAATCACCAACGGCGGGTGAACTATCAACGGAAACGGCATAAGAAAAGACCGGGCAGACACAGTGATTTGGATCCGTTGCGGGATCACAGCTAGTAATCGTCTCGCCAGGATTGCAGTCAGTAAAAGTCTGATTCTTTAAGGAAGTTAGAAGTGCTGATGGAATGTACGCCCAGATCTCTTTGCCGCTGCCCGTACTGTACGTCTTGGTAGTACTATTCCAAGCCCCGCCATAAAAAGCATGCAGCATTCCGTCATGCCCTCCCGCGAATATTATCTTATCCCTACTACCGGCTCCAGTAACAAGGTCGCTGCGGGTTAAGACAGCCGGAGTGGAATGTTCGATTCCCCCAAGCCGCTTGCTTAATTCCTTATCTCCGGCGGGCAGGGTATCATCCGCATTTTTGCGGCCCCTTACTGAGTTAACCAGCGCCTTAACACCATTGAGCGTTTTTACAGCATCAGGATCAAGATAGTGCCAGAGCTTTGTCGCATCTGTCTGTACAGTGCCAATATTACCGACCTCAAACCCCATTTTTGTCGTTGACCCAGGCAGCGTAGTGAAAATGTAGCGCGCTGCATTTGCATTTGTCGGATTTGCCGGATTCGCGCCACTGGCTCCGGCAGGGGGCATAACAGAATTTGCTCCCGCATCCCAAAGCTTAGTAGCAGGATTTGTTGTGACATCGATGGCATAAAGATGCCCCTTATACCCAGGAAATTCAAAGGTCGCCTTATACAGTATATTGTCTTTTTGAACTGCACCTGCCTTTACGTATTCATTCGGAACAATTTGCAATTGCAGTCCCAGAAGGGAATTCAGAATATATTTTGTGCCACATGTCGTGGAGCTATCCCAGTCGACATCGCAATTAGTCAAAAGCGGGCCGAATTGCATCCCAGTCGCCGTCGCAGAGCAGATGGCAACACCTCCCGTGTCGTATGTAATATTCTTTGTAGGGGTGCAAATCGACTGACTGGCTGTATTTGGCGAACAGACACTACAGCCTCCGGTCACGTCATCCGTTACATCGACAACAGTTGTCAACTTCGGATCGGCGATCAGAGGCGGGCCAACTACACCTTTAGGAAACGTAACCCTAAGCTCTTTAATATTCAAATTAGCGCCAGGATCAGCAGTGCCACTGCCATAGGGTTGCAGACTGCCGATTTTGAGACCCATAAGTGTCTTTGTGGTGGGATTGTATGTGGTACCATCACTGCTGATATATACGCCGCATACCTGCGTTGTGATATTTTCAACAATATTGGTAAGGTCAATCTGAAGCTTCGGACAGGTGGAACCAACAACGCATGTACACGAGCCGGTCAAAGACGGATAATTAGGCGGATTCGGCGTATTTAAAACAGCCTCTATTGTTACGATATTGGGATTCGTTAGGTTAACCGCGCTAATATCCTTATCAAATGTCAGATCCAATAATCTTTCACTCGGTGTAATCGTGGCAGCATTAGAACACTTCAGATATTTATGCCCGGCAATGTATGCAACATACCCTTGCGTAGCGCTGCCGTTGATCCTGCCACCAACAAAATAGTCGTATGCAGGTGGTGCAGCCTCTCGCGGACTTGAATAAGCAGTTGTGTCCTTGTCATGAATAAATCTCGTAACCGTTGAATTCCACCCGTAATCAGGAGACGGCGTCAGAAGCGGTCGGAAGTTTTTGACATGTCCGCTTGCAGGCATATGCACCCAACCGGCACATTGGTTGATAAAGTTAGTAGTACCTTCAACCGCTATTTTGGTCTGGTCACACGAGGATATATCATTACAGAGCCCGCCGTTTGTATCAAGCCTCGGTGGTGCGTATGTCTTGGCCGTCAGAAAACCTCCAGTTGTAACCGTGTTTCCAGCAGTTTTATTGCCATCATACTGATATGACCCTTCCATGCTTTCAAGTGATGCGCACTCAAAAAGTGCAGCATTGCCTTTTTCGAGAAACCCCCTAATTTCACTCATAATTGTTGTTTGATCAGCAGGCGCTATTTTACAGCCTGTGCTATACCCCGAGTAGTAGCATATATTAGGACTGGCAGGGCATTCTGTAGTGTTCACAACCCCGGTATTGCACGTCGGATTTACGCATTCCGCTATTGTTGCAGGGACAGAGCAATATTTTCTATGGCCAGTTGCATTAGTATCCGTACATGTCACTGTATCGGGAGTTCCAGAACTGCAAATCGGAGCCACACACGAATGCTGGTTTGGGGAATTACTTTTCTGGCATCTATTTGCACCTGTCGTGCAATAACTCGTACTAAAACTATACCCAGAGGGACAGCTCGCCGTATCACAGCTAGCTGCAACGGGTGCCTTGTAACAACTCGCTGGGCTTACGGGGCATAACGTAGTATTCATCGTGTATCCGGAAGGGCAGTTGCCGCTTGCTGAACATTTATCACCACACCCGTCGTCTATGATCCAGTGCGGTGCCCATAGCAGCTGAAAGTTGTCCAGATCGCCCGCAATAACCTCTTCTTTTGTTATTGTGCTGAAAATATCATAAACCCTCGAACCCAAACCGGAAGCCTTGAGATAGTCAAGCAGAATACTTGTAGCCCCTTCCCCAAGCACTGCCACTTTTGGGGGAGTACCTGTAAGCACTTTATCCACGGGGGCAGAAAAATCATAGTTAGCAACATGATACCTCATTGATGTATAGTAGCTTAGTGCAGCGTCAAATGACGCTTTTTTGGTTGAGTCCAAGGCATTATAATCATTAATGTCGATAACAAATGGGCCGCCCCTATAGTTTATCGGGGAGGTTGTCCCTGAGGTGGTAAGCGCAGAGCTGTGCTTAATCTGTACTGCAGCATCAGTACCGCTCTTGCTGATGAAGAAATCGATCGCATGGCGCCCCTTAGTATTAGCCGTATCGGGAGCGGTAATGGTTCCTCCAGGGCCAACTTCCTTATCAGGATTAATTACCCAGTATGCGGGGACGCCAATCTTCAATAAATCATAGATAAAACCATATGCCTGAAAAGTTCCCTGATCGTTCAGGGCAGTATCGCATTCAGCATGGTACGTTGTAGTGCCTATTTTACCGTAAGCATAATCTTTGTACTCGGGGCATTTCGTAGTGTCGAGTGTAAAAGTGGCGGCATTTGAAAAACATTCCTTATTCGGCTGCCAGCAAGGGTCGAATGGTATGATAAACGACCCCTTTGGGAATGTTCTTGTGGCTGCGTCAGCAGTAGGCGCGAGTGCAAATAAGCAGGCAAAAATAAGCAGGCAAAATACCGCCGGTTTCACTAATGCTGTTTGCATCGTCGTCTTATTCACCTTCATCGTCTTCATTTTCTTTCTCCTTCCATTATGACCGCGTTATTCTGAAATATTACTTGCTTGCTACGTAACCCTGTATCTATTAAAGCGTCTGTCGAATAGTCCCAGGGGCAGATACGCTTCCAGAGGATTTTCCGGTTTTTTGAACGCCAGCACCAAGTTGAGCATAGGGACTGCCAGCGCCAGTATATAACAGCATCGCCTCAATCGTTGAGGTGGTTCCCGTAGAGCCGTCAGTGCCGGTGGCAACAGCAATAATAATTTGATCTCTATCATTCGTAAAATCATTGTCACCGTCATCATTGTCTTTAAGAAAGACAGTGTATCCCGCCGCGGCAAGATCATTCATTAAGTCACTTGAGGGTGTCGGCAGTATGCCGGTCCTATCTTTATATGCCGAATCATTTGTATCAAGAAGGTTACCCAACTGGCCACACCAGTTTGGCGGTATGCAGTTGTTCTGCCAGAGCTGATCCCTCATCTTCTCAACGCCAGCAGTCGCCACATAGTAGCCCTGAGTTTTTTCCCGGGCTGTGGCAAGCGCCTTGAAATAGGAAGCCATGGTGTAAATTAGAGCACTTGCTACAACCAGCAAAATAAGCGAGAAAAGCATCGCCACTACAAGGGCAATACCCTTTTGATTTCTTATAACTAATCCGCTATTTTTCAAGGTTCTTTACCTCCACCCGTTTTGAGAGCAGCATTCGCCTGAATTGATCGTTAAACGCAGGTAGGGTAATGCCGGGTATCACGGTACCATCAGGGTTAGTCGCACCGCCCACCTTATAGATACTGCTGTTAGTATAGTCTTTTTCCGGAAAGTCAGAACGCACCAATATCCAGATATTGATCGCCTTAACATTCGTAATATCCGTTGCCGCAATTGTGTCCCTGATATTCCCGTCATTCATAAAATATTCGAACTGCAGGGCATCAACCCCACCCCAAGATGTGCCACCGGTCCTGTCATGGGCTTCGAGCAGCGATAGAGGCTCTTCACTGCAGTCAGACTGCCATCGCACAATGCGCAGATCACGGCCATTTACATCAAACCTCTTCCGCATGACAACATATACATTGCTTCCGTTATTTAAAGTCTGATCAAGCGATGGGCTGATCGCTAGTGACGTTCCACCGAAGGAAGTGACCTGATATGCCCTGTTCAGGATCGTCGGTGCAAGCGTATCAAAAGTGACAAAGGCTCTCGCATTCTGCGTTGCGTTTCCTCCCAGGCTCAGGCCGCTGACATTCGCATACGTGGCATTTACAGATATTGAAGCTGCTCCCGAAGCTGCGGCAGCATTCATGACTAGAAAGGGGATTGCAGCATTATCTGTTTTATTCACCACCTGTTCTGATGTCAGAAATAAAAGGCTATCGTATGGATTTCCATTTGTATGCGCAAGAGAATTTGTGGCTGTGCCTTCTCCGCATAGAGTCACATTTGGGGTAGCGCCGACAAACAAACCTGCAAGCCTTAACTCCTCTGCCATATAATTCAGTATTCTCTGGCCTTTCTGCGTCAGCTCCTGATTTGTCTGCACATCAGCCATACGCTGACCGAGAAAAGTAAATGTTGGATAGGCTACGCCCAAAAATATCAGAAAGATCGTTACCGCAATCATCAACTCAACAAGCGTTGTTCCTGTCCTATTTTTTAAGATATTGAGATGTTTTTCCATGGCTACAAACTCTTTTCCGTTACAAGTCTAAAAGTCTTCGTTTCTCCCTGGTATGTGTAAGTCGATGTAACCGTCAGTTTGCAAAGACCTGAAGCCGCATTCACTATAAGTGCGTTGGAAGTTCTCCTGATTTCAAAAGGAGCTCCCGTAGTTGCAGCGCTCACCACATCAGTTTCAGCATTGACAAAGTTAACGCAGGTATTTCCTGGAGCAGCACCACAAGTCCAAGCTGCCCCATTGCAAGTCATAGAAGTCCCTGCGGCTAGAAGTTCGTCCATTTTATAAGCTGTCACAGCTTGAGATTTTGTTGTCAACAACGCCGTCTTGTCCGTGCTGACGGCAGTTGTAATGAGCGGTAGCAATGCAAAAAATGAGAGAGAGAGCACTGTGACCGCAATTAGCACCTCTATGAGCGTAAATCCTTTTTTGCGTCTGTTTTTCATTGATATATCTCCAAGCAAGATTTTCACTAGCTTACAATGCAAAAAGGAGGCCAAAAAATGAATAAGTATAATTCAGCAAAATCAGCAGGTTGAAGATTAACGTCCAGGCATATCGGCTAAATTAGGCAATGAACTTCCTATTACATGTAATAGATGACTTAATTTCGCCAGATAATCTATTCTCCGCCCACGCCACTCAATCAAACAAACGAGCAGGTCGAAACCTGACCGAAATTAACCGAAATTCCCAAGTCGTGTTCGCCTATCTTTTACAGAGGATTACTGGTAAAAATCAGGTTTACTCTGATAGGCAGCCGGTCGCCTATCTTTTCACTTTGCTTCTGAAGACAAATCTATGATCGCCCGTTCCTCTTCGTTCAGCTTCGCTGCCTCATCATTAAAACCTTTTATCCTTGCATCAAGGTCTGCCATACGACCCCTTATTTCATCAAGCTGCGACTGTCTTCTGATCAAACCCAGGTTCTTTACGTCCTCATTGAGTTGCTCCCGCTCTTTGTCAAGCCTTTCCCGTTCAGGTTTCAGAGCAGCCTTTTTTTCATTTATCTGGTCGAGCCGTGATATTTGATCCGGCGTCAGGCCGGTAACGACCTTCCCCTCGCTCCCCTTTACCACAGGCTTATCAGAAGGCAGAGGCTTTTCGTTTTCCGGCAGCTTGCCAGAGCCGGCCGGTTTGGGTTCATCGCTGACTTCCGCAGGCGTCTGCCTGAGCACCTTCGTATCCTGCATGCTGACAATCTCCTGCCGGTCAATCTCAAAAGTGCCTCCCTCAAGATCGCACAGGAGCTTCCCCTTCATATCCCGGCACGACTCGGCAGTAATGGTCCTGCCATTTTTCAGCGTTATCTTCACCCCGGCAAAAGACAGCCCGGCCATACATGCAATAAGTGCAGTCGCCAGGAAGACGACTATTGCCTTTTTCATTTCCCCTCTCCTTTTTTGGGAGGATTGGTCACAAGTTCTATGATCGCCCTGGCATCCTTGCCACCGACAACCACCATGCCATCCGGCAAAATGAGGGTCGGTGTTCCGGTGATGCCGAGTTCAGCGGCAAGCTTGATATTTGCCTCGACCTCCTGCTTATTGTCACAGTCTGGCTTCGGTATCTCTTTTTTCGCAAAATTATCCTCAAGCAACTGGACCGAACTCTTGCAGAGAATGCTCTGGGATTTCCAGAACGCGTCCGGATGCATCGGAAGAGGCATGAGCTTGAGATAAAAAGCGATATCTTTTCTCTCTGCAGCAACCTTTTTTATCTCCTCATGGACCCTTGCGCAGTAGGGACAGTCCGGATCAGTAAAAACGATCACCTTGTATTTCGCATCCTTCTCTCCAATGATCAGAGACTTATCAAGTGGGATCTTCGAAACGTCGACATATTTGACCAGATCACGGTTGACCTTCTCAAAGGTCTCCTGCGTCTTGTTCAGTCCGGTATCGACTTCAAAGATCGGGCCGGCAATCACATGCCGCTTCGAAAAACCGATATACATGACGCCCCTGGTACCCTTGTCCTCAATAATGACCTCCCAGAGCCCTTTTATCGGGCTGAGCCTGATCTCAACGGGCTTTGCCTCGGCAGCGCCGAGCTTTGTAAGTATCTGCTGTGCATCCTGCGTGCTCATGGCGTGGCACTTCATGCAGTCTTCCTCACACCCGCCGAAAGCAGAGGCCTTCATTGACTGCATACCCTGCAGGGCATAAAACATTACGACAAATAAGCCTATCATCAGGAATTTTTTCATAAAACCTTTCTTCTCCTTAACTCAACATGTTTATATTTTTTCCGCCTGCACCGGTTGATTAGACTGTAGGTAGAGACTATAGACCAGCCAACTGAGCAGTTCTCTTTTTATATCACAACCAGCATTATTTCGCAAAGGAAAGAGAGAGCCAATGAGTGATTATCAAATGGGATATGATACGGAAAAAGGTAAAAGGGGTAAGACCGGAACTACTTCTTGTCGACCTGTTTAATGATCTCGGCAGAGTCAATGGCCCCCGGGATGAGCGTCCCGTTGGGGAAGATTACCGCAGGCGTGCCGCTTATGCCGAGCGTCTCTGCGAGCTTGATATTCTGATCGATCACCGTGGTCGCACAGCTTGGCGCAGGCAGAGGCTTCTTATCAAATGCAGCCTCAAGGAGCTCCAGCGACTGCTCGCAGATGATCGCCTTTGATTTGCCATATGCCTCTTTATGCATCGGCAGGGGGAAGAGGATGTTATAGAAGGCTATATCCTTCCTCTCCTTTATGACCTTCTTCATCTCCTGATGAAGTTTTCCGCAGTATGGTCAATCGGGGTCGGAAAATACAATGACTTTGTTCTTGGCAGTCTTGTCACCAAGAACAAGAGCATCTTTGAGCGGGATCTTTGATACATCAACCTTGTTGATCTTCTGGAAGCTTTCCTGGGTCAGGTTGGTCTTGGTCTTGATGTTAACGACATTGCCGGATACTAAATGCTTTTTGGCATGATCGATATAGAGTACAGCTTTTTTGCCATTGGTCTCTACGCCGACCTCCCAGAGTCCCGTAACCGGGGCTGGCTGAACATAGAGCACTTTCACATTTGGACTGAGCTCGCTCAAAATGGTCTTTGCCTCTTCAGCACTAAGGGTATCTCCCTTTGCGGCCATACATGCCTGGGGCCCCAGAGAGAGGACAGATAAAAGGACAAATGTCATAAACCAAATCTTGCGCATGGGGAGACTATACCACATCTTACCCTAAAGATGCTATACCATTTCGGCGGTCAGCATGCAGATATTCAGGAGCATCAGAAATGAAGCGGCAGGCCCTCAGTCTTTGTGACGAGCCAGGCAGTTCGCTCTTTTTCGAGGGAGAACTTCATATGAAAAGGCTTTGAGAGGTCTCCTGCAATATAGCCGGTATCGCTGCCCTGGGTCGCCAATATCCGAAGATCCAGCTCAGCAGTGGCAGTGTTCTTTTTTATCTCTATGCGGGTGATCTCATATTCCGCCCTGATATGTTCCATGTTCAGGAAAAGTTTGGTCAGCCCCTGCTTTAGGATAAGATAAGTCAGTCCGCTTTCATCCATATAATTGAATGAAACCTTCGCCATTACCTCGTCAATCTTCTCCTGTTCAACCGCCTTTGCACCCTCCCTGAAAAGGTTGCGTATCCTGCTTTCGTCTGAGGGCCAAAGCACATAGATAATGACCGGAGAT
Organism: Nitrospirota bacterium; assembly: GCA_016235245.1. NCBI lineage: Bacteria > Pseudomonadati > Nitrospirota > Nitrospirota bacterium. The sequence continues at coordinate 167,221 of JACRLO010000006.1, forward strand.
ATGATCAGGATGACGAGAGATATGATCGTTTTTCTGCTCATGCTGTTGCCGAGATTACCGCATCCCTGAGGACCGTAAGCAGCCGTCCGAGATTTTCGATGCTGATATTCAGCGGCGGCATGACCACAATAACATTGCCAAGCGGCCTGATGAATACGCCGTTGTCCAGCGCATGGTGTGCAACCTTCCATCCTATCTTCTCCTGCCAGTCATAGGGCTCCTTTGTCTTTTCGTCAAGAACAAGTTCAAGCCCTGCCATAAGCCCCCTGCTCCGGACATTGCCGACATGGGGAACTGCCTGCATCTGCCTGAGCCAGTCATCGAGGAGTTCAATCTTCGGCTTCATCTCCCTGAGCGTATCCTCCTTCGCAAATATATCAAGGCAGGCGACTGCTGCTGCGCAGGCAAGGGGGTTGCCCGTGTAGGAATGACCATGGAAGAAAGTCTTGAGGTCTTTAAACTCGCCAAGAAATGCCCGGTATATTTCTTCTGTTGCGACCGTTGCCGCAAGGGGCATATATCCGCCGGTGATGCCCTTGGAAAGGCAGATAATATCAGGCACGACATTTTCGTGTTCAGAGGCGAACATCCTGCCTGTCCTGCCAAAGCCTGTCGCAACCTCATCCGCAATAAGGAGAAGGTCATAGGTTGAGCAGAGTTCGTGTACGCGTCTCAGATACCCCGTAGGCGAAACGATCATCCCGCCCGCAGCCTGGACCAGGGGCTCTATGATCAGGCCTGCAATCTCCTGGTGATGGTTTTTCATTATCTCTTCGAGCGCATCTGCGCAGGCGAGATTGCATGCAGGATATTCCCTGCCGAGTTCACAGCGATAACAGTATGGAGACGGGGCTTTATAGGTCTGAAAGAGGAGCGGGCCAAATGCCTCATGGAATATAGCTACCCCTCCCACACTCACCGCCCCGAGCGTATCGCCGTGATAGGCATTGTTAAGAGACAGGAAGGACCGCTTCTGCGTTTCGCCCCGGTGCTGCCAGTATTGAAACGCCATTTTAAGGGCAACCTCAACCGCAGTTGAACCGTTATCCGAATAAAAGACCTTTGCAGGGGGAGGCCCTTCGGCCTGCCCGAAGGAGACATTCATCAGCGTGACCAGTTTTTCTGCCAGGCGGATTGCAGGCTCATTGCTCAGGCCCAGCAGTGTGCTATGGCTTATTCTGTCTACCTGTGCCTTTATGGCATCATCGATCTCTTTTTTTCTGTGGCCGAAAATATTGACCCAGAGCGATGAAACACCGTCGAGATACCATCTGCCGCAGCTGTCTTTGACAAAAGAGCCGCGGCCTTCCGTAATAATGACAGGGGTTGCCTCCTCCCACTCCCTCATCTGCGTAAAGGGATGCCAGATATACTTTCTGTCAGCGTCTTCGAGATGCCTGTTATCTTCCTGAAGCCCCATATCTGTTATGCCGCCTTCTGCCGGTCGTGAAAGAAATAAAAGACGAGTCCCGGAAGACTGCCGACAAAAGTGGAAATGAACCACGCAAGAGAAAGCGAGGTTGCCGCCTCAGGCAAAACGCCGATTAGGCCAAGAAGTATGACAAAGGCCCCTTCACGGACGCCAAGACCGGATATGGAAATGGGCAGGGCCACGATCGTTATAACGATCGGCAGAAATACGGCAAGCAGGAGCAGCGGGATCTTTTCGCCCATCCCGGAGGCAAGGATAAGCACACTCAAAAAATTGAGCAGTTGGACCACTACAGACAGAAGCAGCGCGTTCACAATGACAGCCTTCTGTTTTTTTATGACAGAAAAATATTCATAGATGCCGCTCATGAGCTTAAACCTCTTTCCAAGCTGGAGCCCAAAAAACAGGATGCTGCCGGCAACAAAGGATACGAAAAAAACAGGCATGAGCCATCTGTGCGGCGAGTCACCAAAGACCTTAAGGCTGAAGGGAAAGGCAGCAATCCCGATTATCATAAGGGTAACAAAGCCAAGATAGCGGTCCATGAAAACAGCGGCCAGCGTCACGCTGATCTTCCTGGAGTCCTTGTTGAGATAATATGCCCGGACAGCATCGCCGCCAACAACGCCGGGCAGAAAGCTGCTGAAAAAAGCACCGATCATATACAGCGAGAAAAGTCTCTTCAGGGGATACGTATCGGGCAGGAGAAGCTGCCACCGCATGGTAGAAAAAACCTGGGACAGGATATAGAGCGCCGATGCCCCCAGAAACGCAAAAAGCCCTATGCTTTTGAGGATATGGATCACCTGCCCCATGTCCGCCTTTCGGGAAATAAGATAAAACGAGAAAGAACTGACTAAAAGCTTGAGGACAAGAACGAGGACTTTCTTATTTTTTGCCAGGGCCAATGACTTTTTTGATAACATAAATCGGTTTTTTCTGGGTCTCGTGATACACACGCACCATCATCTCGCCAAGCAGGCCCATGCCTATAAACTGAATGCCGACGATAATCAGCAGCGAACCGAGCAGAAGGAGCGGCCTGCCTCCAATATCCCTGCCCGCAAAAAGCTTCTCTATCGTGAGATAGACTGAGATCAGAAAGCCCAGCATGCCGCTTGCCAGACCAACGGGGCCGAAAAACTGTAAAGGCTTTGTTGAAAAGCTCTGGAGGAACTTCACCGTGATCAGGTCAAGCACGACCTTCATGGTCCGGGAAATGCCGTATTTTGACTTCCCGTGCACCCTCGGATGATGTTCTGTCTCGACCTCCGCAATGCGCACGCCATACCAGCTTGCAACCGCAGGGATAAACCGGTGCATTTCGCCATAAAGCTTCAGGTTCTTGATGACATCCCGCTTATAGGCCTTGAGCGAACAGCCGTAGTCATGAAGATTTACGCCGGTGACTTTACTGATAAGCCAGTTGGCCATGATCGAAGGGAGCCTGCGCGAGAGGAAGGGGTCTTTTCTCTTTTTTCTCCAGCCGCTCACAAGGTCATTGTCCTTCATCTGCTCAATGAGCTTCGGAATATCATTGGGGTCATTCTGAAGGTCCCCGTCCATGGTGATGATAATATCGCCGCGCGAATAATCAAACCCTGCGGCAAATGCTGCAGTCTGGCCAAAGTTCCTCCTGAGACTCAGCACAATCACATTGCGGTCCCCTGCCTGGATCTCCTGGAGATATTTCAGCGTATTATCACTGCTTCCGTCATCAATGAAGAGGATCTCGTAATCGGTCCCAAGCCTCTCCAGCACCGTCTTTAGGCGGCTGTGGAGCTCCTGCACATTTTCTTCTTCATTGTAAAGAGGTATTACGACAGATATGGTCATCAAAAAGTCTCCGGCTGCTGCGATTCAAAACCTTTGAAATCATAACATGCCGATACGCTAAATTTCAGGGTTTTCTGCTTCCGCGTCTTCACCTCAATCACCCTGTGATCGCAGGAGCTGAAGGCATTGGAGACCATTTCAGGGACGTTCTCTCTTTCCCTTGCCCTGATGAAGATGGCATTTTGACCTTTGAGATTTTCAAAGCCGGGCCACAGGTCATACTGGTTCATCCTCCTGCCGAGATTGACACAATAGGTGACCGGATTATCTTTCATATAAAAGGCAAGCTCGCTCGCCACCTGGTAACTGTCGGAAAAAACAAAGACCGGCCCCTTGACGGACATATCCCTATAAAGGACCGACGCTTGCTGTCCCAGCTCTTTCCAGCCGACCAGCCTCATGGAAGGATCAAATTTTTCCGGCAGTCTGAGCATTGAGGGGGCATGAATGAACAGTGTTATCAGGATGGACAGGCAGACGCCGAACGCCACCGTTATGCGAAGGGGCTTTTTGAAATCTTTCCACCGGTCCAGAAAAAAGGCTGAAAAGGCGACCATGCCGGTGATATACCCTGTCAAGGCCCAGTTTGCCTGCACCTTCCCCTGCATGCTTTTGAGAAGGAAAAAAGCGATTGTCGGCAGCGAAAACCAGAAGAGGAAGGCCCCTTTTTCTGTCTTGCGCAATTTCAGCACCGCAACGATTATCATCACAAAGAGCAGGGGAGTCACCACCCCAAACTGAGAGCCGAGAAATTCGGCAAAAGACCAGGCGGAGAGCACAAGCCCTTCCCGCAGATGGGCCTGTCCTGCTGTATGCTTCAGCGTCACCCAGCCGCGTGAAGCGTTCCAGAATATAACCGGGCTGAAAACAAGCATACTGGTCAGAAACGCCAGATATGGGCCAAAGGTCCGCAGAAGCCTTCTTGCATCCTTCCGGAAAAGAAGATAGAGAAACGCCGACAGCAGAAAAAATACCATCGTGTATTTTGTGAGCAGTCCAAACCCTGCTGCTATGCCTAACAGCACCCAAGACAGAAGGGATGATCTATTGTTTCCGGGAGAAAGCTCCTGCCTGAGGATGCGGTGGAAAAGATAGAGAGAAAGTGTCCAGAAAAAGATGAAGGGAGCATCTATGGTAAGGAGCATGCCGTAGACAGAAAAAAGCGGCACAACCTGAAGAAGAAAAGCAGAGGCAAGACCTGTCCTCTCATCATAGAGCTCCTTGCCAAGCCGGAAGAGCAGAATACTGCTGAGTGCTGAAAGAACGACTGCAAAAGCACGAATCCCAAGGACCGTGCTGCCGAAAAAGAAGGTGCCGATCCGGATAAGCCAGGCTATCACAGGGCCTTTCGAATAATAGCTCCAGTCAAGACGGCGGGACCATTCCCAATAATGAGCTTCATCGGCCACAAGATCAAACGGGCCCGTCACAATATAGTAGATGCGGAATATGCTCAGCATTGCGAGACCAAGAAAAAGGGCCTGCTCATAGGAGCGCGCTATGAATATCTCTTCTGCCCGCCTGTAAAGCCTGACAGCGCCGTAGGCCGCAGCTGTGCCGACAAGAGCTCCGGCAAGTACATCAAACGGATAGTGAACGCCCACAAAAACTCTCGAAATCCCGATCAGGCCTGCAACTGCCGGAAACAGCAGGCTATACCTGCTCCCAAGCATAAACCGGATGGTCATGGCAAAGGCAAAGGCATTCGATGCATGGTTTGAGGGCATGGAGTAGGACTTGCTGCAGCCGACGAGGAGATGGACATGGTCGAGCGCATTGCAGGGCCTCTGCCTCATCACAAGCTCCTTCAGAATATGTCCGCAGGCATCCGCAAAGGCAATGGCAAAAAGCCCGGCAACAAGAGCGGGCAGCGCCTGTTTCTTCTCCCTGAACCAAAGCAGCACGACAAAAGGAAGAAACACGAGATACGTCTGTGTCGTCACAAAGGGCATGACCCTGTCGAAAAAAGGGTTCTGCAGATTCTGGTTTATGAAAAAAAAGAGTGCGGTATCAAAATCAGGAAGGTTCATTCAGATAAACCCTGACTTTTTCCCTCAATTCTTCCAGTTTAAAGGGTTTTTCGATGAAGTTATCAGCATCGGCCTCATACGAGCCGCCGCTCATGAACAGCACCTTGATGGCGGGAGAAGACTGTTTTACTCTCTTAATGATATTCTCTGCAGAATCCTCATCCATATGGAGGTCAGTGAGCACGAGATCAAAGGGAGCATCCCTGAGCGCCGCACCGAGTTCCTCCATATTCTGCGCCTTGGCAACAGAGTACCCAACCCGTACAAGTGCTCTTTCGACCGTATTCAGGATAAGCAGTTCGTCATCGATAACAAGGATTTTGCCGGACATACCGATCTTACTTTAACATTTTTCAGGGTAGAGCGAAAACAGGGGACATTCTTATAGTCAGTCATAGTCTGGAATAAATTAATTGGTGCCGGTGGGGAGAATCGAACTCCCACTCCCTTGCGGGAACCGGATTTTGAGTCCGGCGCGTCTGCCAGTTCCACCACACCGGCACGGTGTGAAGGTATTAATTGTAAAGGAAGTCCCGGCATCCGGTCAAACACCCTTGCGGGTATTACTTACCGTTGCAGTGAAATAACGGGCTTCAGGTGGACATGACAGGCATAGATCCTCCGTATTTTTCGCAGATAATGGTCATATAAATAACTGACGTATTGAACCCTGCCGCTTTTTCAGTGTCAAACTGCTCACAGGCATGACAATACCATGCAGGTTACTACCCGGTCTGTATGAGGGGCGGTCTTGTCTTTTCACATTCTGCCATGCTAAATTTCACTCGTGGGCGAATTTCATCCATGCTTGAATTGACAGCCTATATCAAGATATTTACGACGCTCCTTGCGATCGTAAATCCACTCGGCGCAATCCCAATCTTTATCAGCCTGACAGGCACGATGGCGTCGGAAGAACGCAGGCGCATCATCAACACCGCAAGCATTACGGTTGTTGTAGTCCTGATCGTATCCGCGCTGCTTGGCAAACCACTGCTTGATTTTTTCGGCATCAGCATCGCCTCGTTCAAGGTGGGCGGTGGCATTCTGCTTCTGCTCATGGCGATCTCGATGATGCAGGCAACATACGCGCAGACGAAGCAGACCCGCGAAGAAGAGGCTGAAGCCGAAGAGAAAGGAAGCATCGCCGTAGTACCGATCGCCATGCCGCTTCTGGCAGGACCGGGGGCCATATCGACCATCATAATTTACGCAGACGCCTCGCCCCATGTTCTTCATATCACCCTGCTCATTATAAGCAGTGTCCTGGTGGCGGGGTTAACCTGGATTGCGCTGAATATCGCAAGCCCTCTCAGACGTGTGATGAGCAAGACTGCGATCAATATTGCGACCCGCCTTATGGGGCTGCTCCTGGCCGCTATCGCCGTTGAATTTATTGCCGGGGGACTGACGGTGCTCTTTCCGGGACTCAGATAACCGGCTTATGGTTACGCAATGGAACCGGGAGTCTGTTGACCGCGGCTTCCTTTCCCCTGTGGCATCCTGAAAACTGCTAAAGCATTCGCTGGAGAATGATCTTGTTAAGGCTGGTGCTGGTGGTCCGAATATTCTTTTCTGCCACTTCGTTAAAACCCTGCCGGGTGAACAGGCTGGCTGACCGCCGGTTGCTGGTGAATATACTCGTCATCATCTTCTTGAAGTTCTTTGATCGGGCCCATTCGACTGCGTAGGAGAGCATAGCAGAGCCAAGGCCTTCTCCCCGGTACCCATCCCTGAGGTGCAGGCCCACCTCAACGACACGGACCGAACGGTCCTCCCAGTCAGAGGCATTGAGCGCTGCGAGGCAGCCGACCACGGTATCGTCAGAAACTGCAACAAGCAGAAGGTTATTGCGGCGGTCGAGGCCTTCGATAAACGCGCGCTCAGATCCGATATTCTTGCCGTGCATTTCCAGAATCAGGGAACTCCTCTCTTCAGAGGTCGAACGGATGGTCCCCACAATGCCCTTTGCGTCGTCACCTGCGGCAGGCCGCAATGTGACTGCCGACCCGTTTTTCAGTTTAAAACTCTGCACCTCATTCATGGCATGCTCCTCCCCAACTATTTCTATTTATTGCGATCTGATGCGGGAATCTCTTTAAGCGCATTCATATAATTGTCGTTTTGCCGCCGACAAGTCAATGTATTCTGTACAAGGGGTGGCAGAGTTGCCGGCAGCAATAAAATATTTCTTATATCATGCCAGCCCTGGCAAGCGTGAGGACAGAAACGCTTTTCGCGCCTGCGCTGAGGAGTACCCTGGAGCAGGCATTGACAGTAGCTCCGGTCGTCATAACATCATCGATCAACAGCAGATTCAGGCCTGTTACCGTGCCGCTGCAGTCAAAAGCCTTCCTCACATTGGCTGCTTTTCAGTCCGCCCGGACTGAGCGGGACCGGAACGATAGAATCTATGCCCTCAGTATCATGAAAGAGCAGAAACTCTGAAAGCGGTCCTGAAAGCCGCCGAATCCCAAGGAACTTGAAATGATGAATTGCTAAAGCAATTGAGCCTTCATAGTGAGTAAAAGAATGGGCCCGTGCAAAGGCGGGGGGATCCTCAAGACAATGTTGGCATCGGTCAGCATGAACGGAGACAATAGGCACGCCGCAGATCCTGCATGCTGGACCAGCGTATTGCCCTATACTGCTCCAGCATTGCCTGCAAAATGGAGCATGGGAAAGACTGTCAGTCTGTTTACTGCACGTAGGGCATACAGAGGGGTATATGAAATTAACGAGACCGGCAATTATGCCTGAAGCGAAATGGGGGAGCCGCATTTGCCGCATTTGGGGCCGTGAGAAAGTCGTTCTCTGCGGACCTTATTTTTTACTCCGCACTGGGCGCAGGTGATGATAACGAAGTCAGGGGCAGTGTCATGAGCAGGCTTGCGGTAGTGCTCATGAGGTTCGTTCTGTCCCTGGGCTGTCGGTTCAGGGTCCGCACGCTTTTCACCGCTGAATGCAGGAGGTTGTCCGTCTTCGCTGGGATCAAAATCCTTCAGAAATTTGATATAGTTATGGTCCCGACTGGTAAGTTCTATGCCCATCCCATTTTTCAAAGAGACAATGGTTGTCTTCATCGCCCGCCTGACAACGCCTTTGAGCCTGCAGTCAGTTCCGTTTGGAAGGTGAATGATAATCTCCAGCTCTGTGCCGGGGACAAAGGCATGGTTTGTCCTGATAAAGAGTCCGTAACGCGAAAAATCACTCGAAATTGCACGATAGTTCTTCCCCTGGCCGACAAACTCGGACTCAAGTCTTCGAACAAACCGTTCGTGCCTTCGGCGAGGTCTCAAAAAGGTTCCAGCCGCAGTATCAGTTCATCTCTTTTTTGTCCTGTTGAGACGATGGCGGCCTTAACGCCAATAAGCTCTTCAATGCGCTTTATGTATGCCTGTGCGTTTTTGGGCAGTTTTCTGAAGTCAGTGATGCCAAGGGTACTCTCTTTCCACCCGGCGATTTTCTCATATACAGGAACGCAATTTTCAAAAACAAGGAGTTCCTTCGGCATCTCCTTAATGATCTTACCTTTGTATTTGTAGGCAGTGCATATCTTAAGGGTATCCATCCCATCGAGGATGTCAAGCTTCGTCAGCACAATGCCTGAAAGGCCATTAATGCGGCAGGAGTGCTTAAGTATGACGGTATCGAGCCAGCCGCATCTCCGGGCTCTGCCCGTCGTTGAGCCGAACTCTCCTCCCTTTTCCCTGATCAGTTCTCCGGTCTGGTCATGAAGTTCTGTGGGGAAAGGGCCGCTGCCTACGCGGGTTGTATATGCCTTCACAATGCCCAAGACCTTGTTGATCCTCGTAGGGCCTATGCCGAGACCTGTGCATGCGCCGCCTGCAATAGCGCTTGACGATGTCACAAAAGGATAGGTGCCGTGGTCAATATCGAGGAGCGTTCCCTGTGCACCTTCAAGCAGCACATTTTTCTTCGCTGCCATCGCATCGTTTACAATAATGTCTGTATCGGCAATATGCTTTCCGAGCACCTTTGCATATCCCATATATTGTCTGAAGACTTTCTCTGCGCTGAATGTCGGGGCCTTGTACAGGTTTTTCAAAAGAAAGTTCACATGCAGAAGGTTTGCCTTAAGTTTTTCAAGAAATGCATCAGGGGTCAGCAGGTCCCCGACTCTTATACCCGAGCGTCCCATTTTGTCAACGTACGTAGGGCCGATACCTCTGCCTGTGGTGCCGATATTTTTTTTGCCTTTTGCGCGTTCGCTTGCCTGATCAAGAGCGATGTGATACGGCATGATAAGGTGGGCATTCTTGCTGACAAGGAGATTACCGCCAACCTTGATACCTCTCTTTTTAAGGTCTGTTATCTCCTGTATAAGCGCTGCAGGCTCTACAACAACGCCATTGCCGATAAGGCAGAGCGTGTTTTTGTGGAGAATTCCTGAAGGGATAAGATGCAGTATGTATTTTTCGTCCTTTATCACTACGGTATGGCCGGCATTATGCCCGCCCTGGAACCGGGCAACCACCTCGGCTTTTCTGGTGAGATAGTCGACGATCTTTCCTTTTCCTTCGTCTCCCCACTGCGCACCTACGATCACGACAACTGACATAGTAGCTCCTCTCTTATAATCCGTCAGACAGCGTTAGAGGCTGATCTGTTTAATGGATAAGATGTTCGGCAAAGCCTTGAGCTGGTCAAGGACTTCCGGGCCGGGCCTTGCATCAAGGCTTACCACAGAAATTGCCGTGCCGCCTGCGGATTCCCTTCCGAAGTGCATGCGTGCGATATTGATATTGTTTTTGCCCAGCAGATTGCCGATGTTGCCGATGACCCCCGGCTTGTCATTATTATACATGAGCAGGAGTTCACCTTCAGGGACAATCTCCACCTTGAAATTATCGATCTCAATGACTCGAGGGTCCTTCTTGCTGTAAAGGGTCCCGGAGACATAACTTTCCTTGTGACCTGCCTTGATCCTGATCGTGATCTTGCTGAAAAAGTCGCCTGCATCGCTGCTCTTGCTCTCTTTAACATCAATGCCGCGCTCTTTTGCAATAAAGGGAGCGTTCACGAAATTTACGGTCTCAAGCAGGATGGGGCTGAGATATCCCTTCAGCGCAGCTATGGTGACCGGAGCCGTATTGACCGTGGCAGCATCGCCATAGTACTCGACGCTGATCTCAGTTGCTCCGCCCTCGAAGATCTGGCATGAGAAACTGCCAAGCTTTTCAGCGAGATTGATATACGGCTGAAGTCTCGGGACCTGATCACTCGGGATCGACGGGAAATTGACTGCATGTCTGATGGTGCCATGGACAAGATAATCAGCTATCTGCTCGGCAACGGCAAGTGCAACATTTTCCTGAGCCTCTTCTGTCGAAGCGCCCAGGTGGGGCGTGCATATGAGGTTGTCAAGCGTGAGAAGAGGGTTATTTTCGGGCGGCTCTTTTTCAAGGACGTCAAGGGCCGCAGCAGCAACCTTGCCGCTTGTCATCGCCTCATAGAGGTCCTGTTCATTGACAATGCCGCCGCGTGCGCAGTTGATCAGCAGCGCGCCCTTGCGGCACCGCGCCAGCGCGTCGGCGTCCAGCAGGCCCTTCGTGCCGCCGCCGCCGGGGACGTGGATCGTGATGACGTCGGCCCGCGCCAGCAGGTCGAACAGAACTTCTTCTTCTCCCACTTGCCGGCCTTCATGGAGGCCGTTGCCTGGGGGATCATGCGTGCCACTGAAAAGAGCATCGCAATAGTATGCTCAGCCGTCGTGACCGTGTTGCCGCCCGGCGTATTCATAACAACAATACCCTTTTTGGATGCGGCCACTTTGTCAACATTGTCAAGGCCGGAGCCCGCCCTGCCGATAACCTTGAGGTTCGTTGCGGCCTCGATGATCTCGGCAGTAACCTTGGTTGCTGAACGGATTACCAAGCCGCTGTACTGCCCGATACATGCCTTCAGCTCCTCAGGTTTCATGCCGGTCTTGACATCAACCTCGAGCCCCGCTTTTTTCAGTATCTCTACGCCTTTTGCCGATATGTTGTCGCTGACGAGCACTTTCATCGAATTTTCCCTCTCCTATACCATTAATAATTCTTGGGCAACGGCAACACCTGTGCCGAGTTTTAGCGGATACCCCAGGCCTTTAAGAACCATCTCAACGCCTGCAATTGCGGTGATCGTATCAAAGGTGCCTGCATAACCGAGATGGGCGATCCTGAATATCTTGCCCTTTGCCTGCCCCTGTCCGCCTGCTGCGGTTATGCCATATTTCACCCGGAGGTTCTTGTATATCTCCTGGCCGTCAATATCCTTGGGAGCGCTGATAGCAGTAACCGAATTGCTCGGAGACTCTTTCGTGAACATCTCAAGCCCAAGCGCCTTTACCGCCTCCCTGGTTGCATGGGCAAGCTTTGCGTGGCGGTTGAAAGCATTTTCGAGCCCCTCGGCCTGCAGCAGCCTGAGACATTCGTTTAAGCCGATGATCAAAGAGACAGGAGAAGTGAAATTGGTCTGGTTGTCCTTGAGCTTCTTCCTCTCTGTCGTGAAGTTAAAATAAAATTTCGGAGACTTTGAGACCTCTGCGAACTTCCATGCCTTTTCGCTTGCGCCGACAAAGGCAAGGCCCGGGGGAAGCATGAGGCCCTTCTGGGAGCCGCCGATAAGGACGTCAATGCCCCAGTCGTCCATCTTCAGGTCATGGGCCACAAGCGCAGAGATGGCGTCAACAACCAAAATGGTATTGTCAAAGTTCCTTACCACCGACGCGATAGCCTGAATATCATGATAAACGCCGGTGGAAGTCTCCGATGCCTGCACAAAGACACCTTTTATCGAAGGGTCTTTCTTGAGCGCCTTTTCGATATCTTCAGGCTTGACCGTATAGCCCCAGTCTATCTTGATCTCTTCTACGGAAAGGTTGTAGGCCTTGCAGATCTTGGTCCAGCGCTCCCCGAATTTTCCGGCATTGACAACAAGCGCTTTGTCGCCGGGGCTGAAGAAGTTATTTACTGTTCCGTCCATACCGCCTGTACCGGTTGAGCAGATGATCAGAACATCATTTTTGTTCTGGTATAGCCACTGAAGCCCTTTCTTTGCCGAGTCGAGTACCGGCAGAAAGTCAGGTGCGCGGTGATGAATGATCGGCATTGCCATGGCCAGCAAGGCTTCCGGAGGGACCGGTGTCGGTCCAGGCGCTAAAAGATAGCGTTTCATCATAATAAGAAACCTCCTAAATGTTATATTACAGGGATATATTCTTGGGACTGAAACAGGCAGAAAAGACGACAATAAAGTAATCCCAACCCCTGGATTCCCAAGTATTATGAGCCTGAAAATTAGCATTAGAACAGGGTTTTTGTCAAGGTTAGACGCTTTACATCATATGGGCAGACTATTATAATTAACCATGAAGAATAAAATCGGGATTATAGTTCTTTTCCTGCTCATCGGCATTCTTATCGGCGGAGTTTCGTTCTATTTCCTTGAGAAAGTCACGGGGACACATAAAGGATACGCGTCCTTTACCGCGCCAAATGTGCCGCGTCAGATCATCGACACAAGCAAGGCATTTTCAGAGATTGCAGGTTCTGTCTCGCCCTCTGTTGTAAACATATCAACAACAAAGGTTATGAAGAGAGATTCAGGGTCCTCTCCTGAAGATCCGTTTTTTGACCTTTTAAACCCGTTTCGCAATTTCAAGATGCCCAAAAAGTGGAAAGAGCAGAGCCTGGGCTCAGGGGTAATTGTCAGCACAGACGGCTATATCATTACGAATAACCATGTCGTTGAACAGGCTGACGAGATCAGGGTAACGCTCTTTGACAAGCGTTCCTTCAAGGCAAAGATTATCGGTGCAGACACCAAGACAGATATCGCTATTGTGAAGATCGAGGCAGACAATCTCAGGGCTGCGCAGTGGGGAGATTCTGACAAGCTGCAGGTCGGTGAGTTTGTGCTTGCGATCGGCAATCCCTATGGTCTGAGCCATACGGTTACCATGGGCATTATTAGCGCTGTGGGAAGGGCCAATGTCGGGATAGCAGATTATGAGGACTTTATCCAGACCGATGCGGCAATCAACCCCGGAAATTCAGGCGGCCCGCTTGTCAATATCAAGGGAGAACTTATCGGCGTCAATACGGCGATTTTTTCGAGGTCCGGCGGATACCAGGGCATCGGGTTTGCGGTGCCGAGCAACATGACCCGTCTTGTGATGAACCAGCTTGTTGATAAAGGAAAGGTAACGCGGGGTTGGCTCGGCGTAACAATCCAGGAACTGACGCCTGAACTATCGCAGAAGTTCGGGCTGAAGAGCGAGAAGGGTGCACTGGTAGGAGATATTGCCAAGGGAAGTCCTGCCGAAAAATCGGGCATCAAGAGGGGCGACATCATCCTTGAATATAACGGCAAGAAGATTTCTGATGTGGGGAACCTCAGGAACATGGTCGCCCAGAGCAAGGTCGGCAGCGAAATACCGATAACTATTCTGAGGGGCGGCAAGGAATATGCGGTAAAGGTTCTGATCGTAGAACTGCCAAAGGATATGGCAGAGGCAACTCCCGGCAACACACCTGAGGATGCGACCTTTGAAGGCCTCTCAGGACTGTCCGCCATGGAACTCTCCCGGGAGATTGCCCGGCAGCTTGGCCTTCACAAGGATGAGAAAGGTGTTGTCGTTGTTCGGGTCGAAGCAGGAAGCCCTGCTGAGGAGGCCGGCATACGCAAAGGAGATGTCATCCAGGAAATTGACAGAAAGCGGATTGAAGGGCTCAACGACTACAATAAGGCCGTCTCAGGGATGAAGCCGGGAGACGCGGCACTCCTTTTCGTCAACAGGGGCGGGAAGAAGTTTTACGTTACGATCAAGCCCTCTTGAAATACGGACGGCAGTTCAAAGGGTGTTTCCATGCCGCATAACGCCGTAGCAATTGTCCCTTCTGCCGGACTGGGAAGAAGGTTCGGAGAAGACAGGAACAAGCCTTTTGAGACCCTGGGCGGCAAACCCGTTCTGATATGGGCTCTCGAAACCCTTGAGAAGATGCCTGAAATATCTGAGATCATCCCTGTGCTCAAGGAGACTGACATGCAGGCAGCCACAGAACTCTTCAGTCACTATACTATCTCCAAAGTAAAGCGCATAGCGCCGGGCGGCAAGGAACGGCAGGATTCTGTTTTTAACGGACTTCATTTCATAAAAGACAACGCAACCGTTGTCCTTATTCATGATGGGGCAAGGCCTTTTCTTAAAGCAAAAACCGTCAGAAGAGCTCTGAAGGCATTATCAGGATGTGACGGTGTTGTGATCGGTGTGCCTCCCAAAGATACGATAAAAGAGATCGAGGGGGGATTCATACGACAGACATTAAAACGGGATACCCTCATTGCAATACAGACCCCCCAGATCTTTTTTTATCAGCCGCTCTTTGATGCCTATGCAAAGGCTATGAAAGAATCTTTTTATGCGACTGACGATGCAGCGCTTGTCGAGAGAAACGGCGGCAGAATCAGCGTAGTAGAAGGGGAGTATACGAATATCAAGATTACGACACCGGAAGACCTTGTGATTGCTGAAGCCTTTCTGAAGATGATGGGGGAAGAGAAACCATGAGGATCGGCACGGGATATGACTCTCACCGCTTTGCGGATGGCAGGAGGCTTATCCTTGGCGGCGTCGAGATACCTCACGAAAGAGGACTGTTAGGCCATTCCGATGCTGACGTGCTCTGTCATGCCATTGCCGATGCGATCATCGGAGCGCTTGGATTAGGAGATATAGGCACCCATTTCCCTGATACTGATCCGAAGTGGAAAGACGCCGTGAGCATCGAACTGCTGAAGTCCGTTGTTGAAATGGCAAGAATGAACGGCTATGCTGTTGCCTGGATTGACTCAACGATTATCACTGAAAGACCGAAGCTCTCTCCCTATATTGAGAAGATGAAGTCTGCAATATCTCTGGCCGGTATCTCTGCAGCGCAGATTAATATCAAGGCAAAGACAAACGAGGGCATGGGGTTTATCGGTCGGGGTGAAGGTATTGCGGTGCACGCGGTCTGCCTGCTTGAGAAGGAGGGGAAAACAACGCAGTAGGCTTATGCCTCTTTTTTCCCTTTGACCCACCAGTCGCTCTTGTCTGAAAACCACCAAAGCGATGAATCTGTTTCGAGTATGGTCATGGCAAGTTCTCGGGCGATATCCGTCTTCAGCCTTTTCAGCGCAAAACCGAGCCACTCGTCTGCGTAGGTATTGCCGAGGTCTTTATGTTCCTTGAGGGCCACGATCATTTCGAGCTGATCAGCATCATACGCCAGTTGTGCCTCCAGGCTCTCACCCTTCATGAACTCGAATATCAGGTCCCTGATCTCATCCCCAAAAGGGAGCGTATCGGCAAGATCATTAACCGCTTTTACCTCGTCAGCCTTCACATATTTTTTGTTGACATAATTCAGGTCTCCTGTCCTGGCCTCAGGAAGATCGTGGAACAGGCACATCTTGAGGAGCTTGTCATGATCTGCATCCTTTGCAAGATGGGCGAGAGCAAACCCGATATACGCAGTCCTGAAAATATGTTCCGCAACTGACTCGGACCCTGATCCTAAAAACTGGAAACCGGTCCTTGGCGTGCGCTTGAGCATACCGGCTTCAAAGAGAAAATTTGCAATACGTTTCATCATAACTCCACAAAAAAGAGATTTCTACTGAGCCTGCATCTGGGCAACTGCTTCCTGAGCAATGGTCCTGACACCCTCATGAGTATCCAGCAGGCACTGCTCAAGAAACGGGAGCGAACCCCTGTCACCGATAATGCCGATAAGGTTTGCAGCATCGCCCCGCACAACCGCTTCGGTATGGGCAAGAAGCGGCAGCAGGTTTTTCTGGGCAGAAATGACATTGTCAGGATCAAGCCTCTTCAGTTCTTCCATCAGCGCAGTAATGCCTATCCTTACTCTGACGCGCTCATCCTGTATCAACATGCCGACAAGATCATACAGCGAGCTGTCATGCCTGAACATGTCAATGATGTTGTCAAGAAAGCCGTTCTCCATATAATCTGCGATCATCTGCGGAAGGTCCGATTGTGGGCTGATCTGCATGAAGAATAATAGCACAGTGGTTCTGCTTTTTATGTATAATACGCTCTAAACATGGGCTTCTGGAGGGATATAAGGCAGGACTATAAGGCAGTTTTCGAAAGAGATCCTGCTGCACGCAACAGTCTTGAGGTCCTCCTTGCCTATCCCGGATTTCATGCGGTCTTCATCCATAGAATTAACCATATTCTCTGGGTCGCCGGCATCCCCGTTCTCCCAAGACTTCTTTCTCATGCTGCCCGGTTTCTCACCGGAATCGAGATCCATCCGGCAGCAATATTAGGCAGAGGTTTTTTTATAGACCATGGCATGGGGGTCGTAATCGGCGAAACAGCAGAAGTCGGTGAAAACTGCCTTCTCTATCAGGGTGTAACCCTTGGCGGCACGGGCAAGGAAAAGGGCAAGCGTCATCCAACCCTTGGCAATAATGTGACGGTTGGCGCAGGGGCCAAGATATTGGGCGCAATTACAATCGGCAATAACGCTGTCATCGGGGCCAACTCGGTAATTCTGAAACCTGTGCCTGACAATGCCATATGTGTTGGGGTGCCTGGCAGGATCACAAAAAAGAAGATCATACGGATGACGACTGAAGACGGGCTTGTCGAGGTTATGGACTATTTTCCTGACCCGACGAACGAAAAGATAAAGGAGCTGGAAGCGCGGATTTCTGAGATAGCCAGAAAGATGGAGGCTCCCCAGAGTACAGTCCAAAAAGGAGGAAGAATGAAACTTTATAATACCCTTGGCGGCAAGAAAGAGGATTTTGTTCCTGTAACGCCGGGGCAGGTAAAGATGTATGTATGCGGCATAACCGTTTATGACCATTGCCACATTGGTCATGCGCGGAGTTCGATCATATTTGATATCATGCGCCGGTATCTTGCCTACAGGGGATACCATGTTACGTTCGTAAAGAACTTCACTGATATCGACGACAAGATCATTAACAGGGCGAAACAGGAAGGCATTGCCTGGAACGAGGTTGCTGAAAAGTATATCGCTGAATACTATCAGGACATGGATCAGCTTGGGGTTGGCAGAGCTGATATCGAGCCAAAGGCGACCGAGCATATTCAGGAGATTATCGAGATCACAAAAGGCCTTGTGGACAAGGGATACGCCTATGCTTCGGATGGAGATGTCTATTTCCAGATCGAAAAGTTCAGTGATTACGGCAAGCTTTCAAAGCGCGATCTTGATGACATGATTGCAGGGGCACGGGTAGACGTGAATGAGCGCAAAAGAAACCCTATGGATTTCGCCCTCTGGAAGGCGTCAAAAGAAGGGGAGCCTTCCTGGGACAGCCCCTGGGGGCCCGGCAGGCCAGGCTGGCACATAGAATGTTCTGCCATGTCAAGGAAGCACCTGGGAGACACGTTCGATATCCACGGCGGAGGGGCTGACCTGACATTCCCGCATCATGAAAATGAGATTGCCCAGTCAGAGGCATTTACCGGTAAACCCTTTGCAAAATACTGGGTGCATAACGGCTTTATCACCGTAGATAAGGAGAAGATGTCAAAGTCTCTGGGCAACTTCTTTACGATCAAGGAAATCCTTTCAAAGTTTGATGCAGAACCGATAAGGTTTTTTCTCCTTTCAACCCACTACCGGAGCCCGATCGAGTTTTCCGACGAGCAGCTGAAAGAGGCCGAGGTATCCATAGACCGCTACTACACAACAGCGCTCCGTGTGCGCGATTTCCTTGCCCAGGATAATGCAAAGGAAAAGGCAGGCACAGAAGAGAAGGCTTTCGGGGATATGCTGGATGCATTCAGGGGCAGATTTACCGAGGCAATGGACGACGACTTTAATACGGCACTTGCAATCGGGAATATCTTCGAACTGATCCGCATCCTCAATAAATATCTCGATGGAAAACCCTCTGGTCCCCGGGCAAAGGAATTGGTTGTCCGGGCACAGGACCTTTTGAAAGAGATCGGGAATGCGCTGAATATTTTCGCACGCACGCCTGAGGAGTGGAACAGTGCTCTCATGCAGTTTAAGTGCCCGGATGTGACGGAGGAGTTCATCCTGACAAAAATTGAGGAGCGGCAGAAGGCCCGGGTGAACAAGGATTGGGCTGCAGCTGATGCACTCCGAAAGGAGCTTGAAGGTAACGGGGTGATCCTTGAAGACAAGAAGGAAGGCACTGCCTGGAAGGTCAAGGTGTAGTTTTTTGAAACGGGGAGAATAACGACACCCTTATTGCATATTGGCAGAATGGAGCTTTTCGTACATACGTGCGTTTTCGATAGCAATGCCGCACTGCTCTGCAAGGGCCATCGTGAAATCGATCTCGTCCTGGCTGAAGGTCCTGTGCACGTTGGTAAGCAGCCTCAGCACACCGATCACCTTTCCTTTCGCTATGATAGGAAGAGCGAGAACGCTCTTGATCCCCTCTGCCTCTGTCTCTTTCTTATAGGTAATCCTCTGATCAGTCATCACATCATAGATGGCAACGGGCTTTTCGTTTAAGGCCTCCCGGATGTTCTCCTCCGTATCGACAGGTCCCCTGCTTAGATACTGCTCTGACAGACCGTGAGATGCCTCAAGCACCAGTTTCTGGCCTGTTTCGTCAAGGAGCCGAATAGTCGCCGCCTTCAGCCTCATGACCGCAGGGATCATCCTCACGACCGTATTTAAGACCTCTTTCACGTTAAGCGTTGAACTGATCGTTTTGGTGACTGCCTTGAAGATATCAAGATACTCACGCTCCCGTGAGACGCTTTTTTCAAAATGGCGCGCATTCATGATCGCGATAGCAGCCTGTTCCGCAATTGCGGCAAGAAACTTCAGGTCTTCGTCTGAATAATCCAGCGGTTCTGCAGTGTACATTCGAAGCACGCCAATCACCTCATCCTTGAACCGAAGCGGTATCGAAAGGATCGTACGGATGCCCTCTTTCTCGGCCTCGTTCCGGTATTTTGACGACCTGTCCTCGGTGATGTCGTAGATCGAGACCGGCTTTCCTGCGAGGGCATCGTCTATGGAGCGGTCATATTCAACAGGGCCTTTGTTCACATAGCTTGAGCTCAGGCCGCAATGGGCAGCGATCTCAAGCTGATTCTTCTCCCTGTTGAGGAGTCTTACAAGGCTTGCCTTCATGTTCATTACCTTGACCACATTCGTAACAATGAGGCTCAGCACCTCCTCAACCGAAAGGCTGGTACTGATCGCCTTGCAGACATTCTGGTAGCTTTCGAGATAGATGCGTTTCGAAAATATCTTCTCTGCGCAGACAGGGCACATTGAATGCGTAAAATCACCGAACCCCTGCTCTGTAAGATAGGCTTCAAGCTGCTCCCACGTCTCATCATCATGCCGGATCTTCTTGCACCAGCCGCAGATCGGGATCAGGCGCTCGAGTTTCTGCGTTTTAAGCTGAAACAGCCTGAGAGCAGCAAACTGAGAAATGTCCCTGAAGGTGATAATAATACCTTCCGGCTTTCCGGCCCTGAGCATCGGAGAAATACTGCCTTCCAGAAGGGCCCTGCTGCCATCTCTGAGCTTCAGGAAAAGATTCCTCTGCTCCGGCTTAGTCGTCGCAGCAAAAGAAGAAATGAGATCGCAGAGGGCATTGCCCTCCTCATCTTCAAACCTGATCATCTCATCGAAACAGGATTTGCCAAGCAGTTCAAGCGAAGTCCTGCCTGTTATCGCCTCTGCCCCGCCATTCCAGAAGGTAATCCTGCCGTCAAGGGATACAAGGCAGACCCCGTCAGCCATCTGCTGCATGATCTGTTGATATATTTTCAGTTTTCTGTCAAACATAAGAATCTCTAAAAACCACTTCCTGTTATTATATCCAGCCAAAGAAGAGTGAAAAACATTATAATTATACATGAGTTCACTGAAATCCTTCGACCGGCACAAAGACCTATGCTGCTCATAACTGATCTGGGCAAAATTACCAGGCCCTTCACCAACAGTGTAATAACCCTGGGCAACTTTGACGGCATACACCTTGGCCACCAGGAACTTGTCCGTATGGTCATGAAGCGGGCTCAGGAGATCCAGGGCCAGAGCATGGTCGTCACCTTCAGGCCGCATCCTCTCAAAGTCCTGGCTCCCGACAAATGTCCGCCCCTCATCAGCATCTATGAAGAGAAGATCGAACTGTTCAAAAAATTAGGCATTGACGTTCTGGTCAAGATACCCTTCTCACTTCATTTCGCTGAAATGTCGCCCCGGGAATTTGTGAAGAAGATCCTCTGTGATCTTCTCGGCACAAAAGAGATCTTTGTGGGATGCAACTACCGTTTTGGCAAAGGGAGGGAAGGCACTACCGAGACCCTGAAGCAGATGGGTGAAGAATTCGGTTTCAGGGTGAACGAAGTGGAGCAGATTTTCCTGAAGAGCGAACTGATCAGCAGTACCAAGATCAGGCAGTTGCTACGCGCCGGAGAGGTAGAGCATGCAGCGGAACTCTTAGGCAGACCCTATGCAATAACCGGCATCGTAGTCAAGGGTGACAGCAGGGGCAAGACCCTCGGGTTCCCAACCGCAAACATTGCCTCAAAACATGCAATCATACCCTCAAACGGCGTTTACGCGGTAAAGCTCTCTGCCCGGGACACCTGTCATGACGGCGTTGTCAATATCGGTCTCAGACCTACGTTTGAGACAAAGTCGCTTGCGATCGAGGTGCATGTCTTTGACTTTAATGAAGACCTTTACGGTGAAGAAGTAACGGTCTATTTCATTAAAAAACTGCGAAAGGAAAAGAAGTTCGATTCAGCGGATGCGCTGATTGCCCAGATCACCAAAGATATTGCTGAGGCAAAAACAGTCCTTGCAGAAAATCCTGACTGCGTTGATCTGAGTCTCTGAAGTTCGGCAGTATCATTGCCCATTCAATACGGTCTTTATTCCTGGCCTAAGCCCGAGAGAAGTTGTTCCAGCGACATATATCAGCAGGCCGTAGAGGCCTCGCCTGCCCCTCCGCAAACCACACAGTTTCGTCCTGCCCGCTTGGCCTCATACAGGGCCCTGTCCGCTTCGTTGATCAGGGCAGTTCCGGTCATCCCCGGTTCCGGGCAGGCGATGCCGCAGCTGAAGGTGACATTGAAAGAGCCATCTTTGATCGTGTGGCAGATCTTTGCGAAATCCTCCCGCAGTTCGTTCAATATCCTGTGAGCGGTCTGCCCGTCGGTATCGGTAAGGATGACCGCGAACTCTTCACCGCCGAAACGACCCACGATATCCGTTGTTCTCAACCGCTGCTTCAGCAGGCGCGACAGACTTTTAAGGACCTGGTCACCGACCGGATGCCCATAGGTGTCGTTTACCAACTTGAAATGATCTATATCGATCAGGGCAAAGGAGAGTTCCGCCTTTTGTCTGAAAACGCGTGAAACCTCAACGTCTAATTGCTCCTTGGTCCTTGTATGATTGAGCAGGCCTGTTAGACCATCGTAGAGCATGAAGGACCGCAGAGTGCGGTACCGGTCTGCCCGAAGCGTGACCGACGTAATCAGTCGGGCCGGCTGGATAGGCTTGGTAAGAAAATCATCGCCGCCGCGACCCATCGCGGCCAACTGCCGGTCAATATCCGTTTCCGAGGAAAGGAAGACTATAGGAATGTCGATGTACGTCTCATCCTGACGTATCAACCTGGCCAGTTCCATGCCACTGCAGCCAGGCATATATACATCCATCAGGATAAGCTCAGGCCTGAAATCGATCATGCTCTCCAGCGCCTGCTCGGGCTCCGTCACCACGGCGGCTTTCATGCCTGCCTGCAGCAGCACGGTTGCATGAAAGTCGGCCAGGAGCGGATCGTCATCTACAATCAGGATGCGAAAGGGATGGCGCGGTCTGCGCGTTGTCAGGGCATCCAAAATATCCACCAGGTGACCGACATCCATAGGCTTTACAAAAAAGGCAGTACCTCCGGCACGCACAGCCTCGAGCCGGCTGTTAAAATCTACCCTGTCGGAAAGAAATACAACGGGGATTGGCGATTCCTGTCTCTGCTGAAGCTCTGCAATTGCGTCTGCACCCGTCTGCAGATCACCGAGAAATGACAGTTCCATAACGATAAGCAGTGGCATTGATGCCTTCCAGGCCTCAATGAAACCGGCAAAGGAGCTGAAAGCGGCCACCTTATATCCATAACAGCGCAGTTGAAGGGCAAGGCCATCGACAAACAGCGGGTCGCTATCGACCACAAAAACAGTATCGTTGTCTGACCGGGCGGAGGAAGGCACCTGCATAGTGACCTGAGAAGCGACCGTTGATATTGCGGCATCTCCGCAGGCATCCCTGAGCGAGGTTAAGTATTCTGTTATTTCAGCCAGCACGCTGATAGACGGATTTCCGCCCTCTCTGATGCCCGCCCTGATCCTGGCCTCAGGGGTTTTTGCCGCAACCCGTATTGCGGAGAAACCGAAAGTCCCGGCAGTACCGGCCATCGTATGGAGCAGACGGGTAACGGCTTCTGCCCGGCCCTGGTCCCAGCCGTCCCGGAGCAGAGATGCCCAAGCCTCTTCGATCTCCCGGATTTTCCCCTGCAGCTGTCCTAAAAAGATCTTTCGCAGCCCTTTCAGCTTTTCCTGAACTGCATCGCTGGGATGTGTCATGCCCTCACACGTCCTGCTCCGGCATCACAGGGTTAAAGACGCCCGGCTCATGAAAGTTCGGAATCCTTCAGAATTTCTCCAACCGACTTCATCTCATAATCACCCCGCGGCAGGTGTTGCATTTCGCCAAGGGTGGTGACCCCTGTAAGGAAGAGCCGCAGACCCTCTTCGAAGATCATATTCACATTGTCTTTTTCCCTCGCTGTTGTGGCGATTACGTCTGTTGACTGATTCCGGTGAATAAGTTCGCGTATCTCCGGGGTGACTGCTATCAGCTCATAAACTCCCTGCCTTCCCCGGTACCCGGTTTTGCGGCACATATCGCAGCCTTTACCTCTGCGCATGCTGAATTGCTGGGGGTTATTCAGGATCTCGCTGATAACCTTATTGTCAATGCCGATATCTGCCAGTTCAACCTTTGTCGGGACGTGCTCTTCCGCGCAGTTCGTGCAGACCTTGCGGATGAGCCGCTGGTTCAGGGATGAGACCGTGGTGGAAGAGACAAGAAAGTGTTCGACACCGATATCGATCAGCCGTGCAAACGAGCTTGCCGCATTGTCGGTATGCAGTGTCGTAAAAACGCGGTGTCCTGTCAGAGCAGCCTGAGTCGCAATCTCGGCTGTTTCACGGTCCCTCACCTCGCCGATCAGGATGACATCAGGGTCTTGCCGCATGATCGCCTTCAGGGCGCGGGTGTACGTAAAACCGGCTGCAGGAATGAGCGAGCTCTGGTTAATATATCCCCCTGCCTGGTATTCGACCGGATCCTCTACCGTCACCACACTGATGCCGACCGAACTGATCTCGTTGATCACTGCGTGCAGTGTCGTTGTCTTGCCGCTGCCGGTCGGACCGGTGACGATATTGATGCCGCTTGGGTGCCGTACGCACCGCCGGTATTTGAGCTCCATGCGCGGCGACATCTTGAGGTCCCTGATGCGGCCGATATAGGCCGCCTTGTCCTTGTCAAAGATCCTCATGACGACCTTCTCGCCAAATATCGACGGAAGCGTTGATACACGGCAGTCAACCAGATGCCCGTCAAACGTGCCGGTGATGGCGCCGTCCTGCGGAAGCCTCCGCTCCTCGATCTTCATGTTCGAGTTAGCGGCGCTTGCCAGTACCTTGATCCTCGTCGAAACGGATGGATGAATATCTATGGGATATACCGATACGACCTCCAGGATGCCGTCAACCCGCATCCGCACAAAGACTTCCTTCTCGTGCGGATCAACATGGATATCACTTGCCCCAAGCCTGATTGCGGTCTGAAGCATGCTGTTTACGAGCGATGTGGGGTCTCCCTTCTGCATCGAGAACTTCTCGATCTTGACGTCGGTCTTGATCGCATAAAGCTTGGCGATACCGCCCTCGATCGACGCTATTGTTGCCAGCACAGGGTTTACCCGGCATTCGGTGATGGATGTAACGTCATTAATGACATCCTCGTCAAAGGGATTGGCCATGGCCAGGGTCAGTTCCCGCAGGTCTTCGTCAATGATCTGATAGATCGGCAGGACCTTGTTCTTCTCGCAGATCTCAAGCGGAAGCACACGCGACAGCGTACGGTCCACGACCTGGTAATCGTTTTCTGCAATATTCAGAAAATCGACCCCAAGGTGCTTGCTGAGGGTATCGAGCATAACATGTTCGGACACAAATTTGAGCCTGACCAGCATCTCCCCAAGAGGAAGAGAATGCGCCTGCATCTTCTTGAGGGCCTCCTCAAGCTGCGCAGTAGTGATGATCTTCTTTTCGATCAGAATTTCGCCGAGCTTGGTCGATTCGCCCATCTTCATGACTGCCTCCCGCTCATTGCCGAGCTCTTGAGGAATTTTATGGCGTCAAGCCGAGTCCCAGCCATGTTCAGTTTCTGGTCAGCACGGGTGACACGAAAGACCTTGGCAACGGTCTCGCTCGGTTTTGTGCAGACAACACTCCCTTTTTTCTCATTAAACGCCTTGTGGACTGCCATACAGGCTCCAAGGCCGGAGCTGTCCATAAAGGTCACCTTGCTCAACTCAAGGATCACGAAAAGAAAGTTCTTCTCGAGCAGTTTCCCCATCTGCGCCTTGAGTTCCTCTGCCGTACTCGCTACCAGATCACCGGCTACGTCAGCTACAACGAAATCCCCCTCCATGCTTATGCTAATCTCCATCAGTTCAATCCTCCTTCTTCATCATGTTTTTTTCGAGTGTCAGAATATTTCTGCCTTCACGATATTCAAATTTCACGGAGTCCACCATCTCCATAATCAGTGCCCTTCCAAATCCGCCTTCGGGCAGTTCTTCCGCCGCATCGAGATCAGGAAAAGCGACTCCGGCTGTAGGGTCGAATTTTTCTCCTGCAGTAATCATACGGAAAATAAGGCCCTGCTGCCCGGCAATCACCTCGATTTCCAGCTCCTTTGCTCCTGAATGCTCTACCGCGTTATTCATCGCCTCGGTGACTGCCAGGAGCAGATCGCCGATGAGTGCATCTGAGCCGGGCTGCAGAAATCGCTCCCTGCAGGCAGTATGCACGGCAGCGCGTGCCGCGTCAACATTCCCAAAGGTCGGCTCAAATTTCAGAGAAATAATGTTCTGATCCATCAACCGGCTGTCCGTTTTATGATAAAAAGCGTTAAATCATCCGGAAACTCATTGCCACAGAATGTTTCGGCCTTCTGTATGATCTTATCTATCGTGGCGCCAATAGACAGATTATTTCTCAGGAGGGCTTCAAGCCCCTCCTCGCCAAATTCCTGCCCGTCAGGGTTCCGCACCTCTATAAGGCCATCCGTATAAAGAACCAGGCTCGTGCCGGGCGAGAAGACAGAGGCAGTAACGCTCCAGGAATCATCAGGGTCCCACCCTAACACAGATCCCGTTGAGTCTATTCTGGTGACTTCTTCCCCCCTGACGATGAAGACGGGGTTATGGCCTGCAGAGACGACTCGAAGTTCATCTCTTGAGCGGTCAAAAACTCCATACAGCAGCGTCAGGAACATACCGCTGTCGCTTACGATGTTGCATATCATCCGGTTGGCAGTCCTGACGATCTCCTGGGGATCACTCTGTGTATGACCGAGCGATTGGAGGATCCCCTTGCTCACCGCCATGATAAGGGCAGATGAGGTGCTATGGCCGGACACATCTCCGATCAGGAAATGAATCGTGTTGCCGTTTTCCCATGCGTCAAAAAAATCGCCGCCGATTTTGTCCGACGGCCGGTAGAACGATCCAACCTCGAACCCAGGAAAGCAAAGCTCTTTTGGCAGGATGTTCTTCTGAACCTTCTGCGCAAGGGCCTTCTCATCTTCGAGCTTAGTGTTCCTGCGGGCGAGTTCTGCCTGGAGCTGCTGGTTCTGCTTCCTGAGAAAGTGCTTTTCAAGTGCCTTTTCGACCGATATGCCGATGGTGTCCTGGATATTTTCGTCCTTCAATATATAATCGCTTGCACCTGTTTTGAGCGCTTGGATGGCGGTTGTCACTTCACTGTTTCCCGTCAGGATTATGATAGGCACGTCCGACCCCAGGCCCCGGACGGCCTTTATCAGACCCAAACCATCCATCTCGGGCATGTTCATGTCCGAGACGATCAGGCCGATAACGTCTCCGGCGCCGAACTTTTTAAACGCATCAACGCCGTCTTCCGCCGTCTCCAGAATATACCCCTCGTCCTGCAGGATCATCGCAATCATTTCCCGCACCAGCGGGTCGTCATCAGCCACCAGTATGGTTATATTTTCGTTATTCAGCTTCATAGTCTTCTTCCTTTCCCGATTAGGTTCTGCACTGTCTCTACGAGGTTGCTTTGATCGAATGACCCCTTTACAATATACGCGTTTGCGCCGACACTGATCCCCCGCCGCTTGTCCTCGTCCTTTTCCCTCGACGTTACGATAATGATCGGGACCTCTTTGTACGCGTTATCAGACCTCAGCCGCTCGGTGAGAGAAAAACCATCGAGGCGGGGCATCTCCACGTCAGTGATGACCAGATCATATCTCGATTCCCCTGCCATCTGGAGGGCCTCCATTCCATCACCTGCAATCGTCACCCGGTACCCATAGGCCTCAAGGATGCTCTTTTCGATCTCGCGTGTATTAATGGAGTCGTCTACGACCAGAATAGTGACCTCCTGCCCGGCCCCCTCTTCTGTCTGGCCTGCGGACCCTGTTTTGTTTGCATTCCTGGCCGCCTCCATAGCTGCCGGCATGTTCAGAATGTTAATAATCTCGTTCTTCCCCGATATGGTCACTCCCGAGACAAGCCGCACACTCTTTAAATGGTCGGGCAGGGACTTTATCACCATATCCTCCTCATCCAAAATGGCATCTACCATAAACCCCATTTTTTCGGAGCCGAGCTGCACAATCAGGATGAGAAGCGTTTCCGGCTTCTTCTGGCCATTCTTGGCAATATTCAGGACGCTCTCCATTTCAGCAATCGGGATGAACTCCTCACGCAGCCGCAGCGCCTTCCGGCTGACGACATCAATAATTTCGGTTGCCTTAACTTTGATGATCTCGGTCACATAGTGAGTGGTAATGCCAAACTTCATCCCCTGGCAGGAGATGAGAAGTATCCGCATGATCGCAAGGGTCATCGGAAGCCTGATCGAGAAGGTACTCCCGACACCCTCTTTGGTCATGATATGCACGGTACCCTTCAGATCCTCTACGAGGTTCTTTTTTACCACGTCCATGCCCACTCCCCTGCCCGAGACATCCGTGATGATGCCGCTTGTACTAAAGCCTGGCAGAAAGATCAGGTCGAGCAGTGCCGCCTCCGGCATGGTGTCGAGCGTGGCCGGATCAAACAGCCTGTTTGCCAGTGCCTTCTTCTTTATCTTTGTTGTTGATATCCCGGCACCGTCGTCGGTCAGTTCAATAAGGATGTTGCCGGCATCATAGGCCGCGGACAACCGCACCCTTCCTTTGGGCGGTTTACCGGCCCTCCGGCGGCCCTCCGGTTCTTCAATACCATGGTCGATCGAATTTCTGAGCATATGCACAAGGGGGTCGCTCAATTTTTCGATCATTTTTTTATCAAGCTCAATTTCTCCGCCTTCGATCTCAAAGTCCAGCTCCTTGCCAAGAGAGTCCGCTATGTCGCGCACGAGACGGTGCAGTGGATCAAAGACCGTAGAAAGAGGCACCATCCGCAGCATCAGGGCTTTTTCCTGAAACTCGGTCGTAAGGATGTCCTGCATTGTCTTGTCCTGCCTCATGACCGACAGGAGCTGTTTTAGCCCCATATGCAGGTCCCGGGCATTGGTCAGAGACGAGCCATCGCAGACCAGACTGCAAACATCCAGAGTCCGCTTCGCTTCCCGCTCCAAAACGCTGATGTCCATAATGCGCTGCTTGAGCTTATTCTGGTGCGATACGACTTCACCCATAAGACGTATCAGATCATCGAGTTTATCAGACTTCACCCGGATGCTCTCAGACGAGGATGCCGGCTTTGCCTGCTGCGGAGGAGTCGGCTCAGGGCGCTCCGGCTGAATCAAAGGCACATCAACGCAAGCGGACACTGCCTCAGTTGCCTCCTGAACCGCATTGCCTTTTTCTTGAGAACCTGCGGAGAGCGCACCCCCGGCAGCCTGAGCAAGGGCCTCGCAGAGGGGGAGATTGTCCATGGTGATCTGCTGTCCATCAGAAACCTTCTGTATCATCGCCGCTAACGCATCCACACTGTTAAACAGAAGATCGGCAAGCTCCCGGGTATGGGCAATCCGTTTTTCGCGCAATGCCCCAAGTGCGTCCTCCAACTTGTGCGCCACCTCGGTGATGGCTGTCAGCTTCAGCATCCGCGAGGAGCCCTTGATGGTGTGTGCGGCCCGGAAGATTGCGTTGATATTTTCCTCATCGCCCGGGTTTTTCTCAAGTTCAACGAGTCCCCGGTTGAGGCCCCCGATATGTTCGCGGGCCTCTTCCACAAATCTGACGATGAATTTTGCAACGTCGAATGCCATCGCGATCTCCCTGTCAGCCCCTGCTGCGCTTCATGCCGGCGAGGTAATGTTTGCAGAGATGCACGACCTGCTCCATCGGGCACGAGAGGGAAAAAAACGTAAGTCCATGATCGGAAGAACCCTTTTCTTCCAGCAATTTTATCACGACCTCGAACTCGCGGCATGCCAGCGGCCTGTTTCCCCCAATCCGGTATATCTCGCCGAGATAGAAGTGGGAAAGCCAGGAGGACGAACGAACGTACACCGCCTCCTTGAACCTCTTTCCTGCTTCCTCAAAGTCCCCCCGAATTTTGGCGATCAGGCCGAGCAGGAGATATCCTTCAAGAGACCACTGGTCCAGCGCCATACCGTCGCGACAGGCTTTTTCTGCCTCGTCGAGTCGCTGCAGGTTGATCAGGATTCCGGCCCGCAGCATATGGGCCTTTATAAATGTGGCCTCAAGGCCGATAAGACATTCCGTAAGCTGAAGCGCATCGGCATACTTTTTAGCTTCGGCAAGCGCAAGCGCCTGGTCGAATATCTGGTGAGGTTCGTCCTTCTTCCTAATTGGAGCATAGTTTGTCTTGTCCGAAGAGGGTTTAGTAAACCCCTGTGTTGCCGGGGCAACAGTTTTATGGCCGCCGGGACGCTTTCTTCTCTCCCCGATCTGGACCTCAGCACCTTTCTCATAGAGAAATACCCCTTCCTTTTCAACAAGAGAAAGAACCCCGATGTTATGAGCGAACGTCTCAGCAGAGCTCAACAAGAGATAACCCTTTTCGTTCAGCATGGTAGCCAGATTTCTGAAAATGTGATGCTGGGCTTCGGGCTCAAAATAGATAGAGACGTTCCGGTAGAAGACGACGTCTGCATTCCTGACCGCCTCGGGATATGAATCGTCAAAGATATTCAGGCGCAGGAACTCCACCCCCTTCCGGACAGAGTCATTTATCCGGCAGCTGTTTTCCTGTTCAATGAAAAAACCCTTTCGGATCTGATCCGGGACCCCACGGAAAGAATGACTGGCGTATACACCTCTTCTGGCCTTACAGAGCGCTTCTTCATCGATATCGAATCCGACAATCGAGAACATGCTGCTGAACTCCGGCCCGAACCTCGCTGCAAGCGCCATGGCGATTGAGTATGGCTCCTCGCCGGTCGAACAACCGGCGCAGACGATCTTGATCCTGCGGTTATTCATCTTTGACGCCAGTTCAGGGATCAGCGTTTCCGTGAGAATGGTAAAGTGCAGAGCTTCCCGAAAAAAATAGGTCTCCTTTACCGTAATGAGGTTCACCAGCATCTTGAACTCATCCGGTTCGCAAGAAAGAATAGTGAGGTACGTCTCATGCGAGGCAACTGCCCGCTCAGACAATCTCGCCTTAATCCCTTCAGCGAGGATGGCCTCGCGGGAATCTTCAAACGACAGGCCGCACTTCTCCCTGATCAGACTTTTAAATGGCGTCAGGTGCATTGACCTGTCCGTGCGGAAGGAGTTCCGGTGGAGGCAGCTGCTCTGACAATCTCTCCGCTGATCGCCTCCAGGGAAAGCACCGCGTCTATGACTCCGCTTTCGATAGCAAGCTTCGGCATCCCGAAGATGACCGATGTCTTCTCGTCCTGGGCAATCGTCCAGCCCCCGGCCGCCCTGATCTTCGTTATCCCGACAACACCGTCATTGCCCATACCGGTGAGGATCACGCCGATGGCCTTATTCCCAAATGATGCTGCCACAGACGACAGCAATACATCGCAAGACGGCCGGTAGATATCCTTTGCATGACGCTCCACAAAGTTGATCTTCTTCGAGCCGTCGACCTGCATATGGTTTTCTGACGGGCAGACATAGGCGGTGCCTGACTTGAGATGCTCCCCCTGTACGGCCACCTTGATCTCGATCCGCGACAGCGCTCTGAGCCATCCAACCATCCCGCTTGCGAAGCCGTCGGAAATGTGCTGGGCGATTACGATCGGCACTGGAAATTTTTCAGGCAGACGCGACAAAATGATTGAGAGGGCGTCCGGGCCGCCTGTTGAGGAGGCAATGGCTATCACCTGGTCCGAGGAATTCCCGCTAAAGACTGGGGGCTCCGGTGCAGCCGGAAGCCTATGACTGAGCCTGCCGGAAATATGCGAAATAACGCTGACCTTGGAGAGAAGTTTCAGCCTTGCCGCAAACTCTTCTGCTGCTTCCACGTTCAAATCCGGCTTCAGCATAAGATCGAGAGCACCTTTTGCTATGGCGGCATAGGCAGTCTTCGCATCGCCCCGGGAGGTCACTACAAGGATCGGCAGGGCATTGTCAGCCATGATCTGTTCGATTGCCTGGAGACCGTCCATAACAGGCATCTCTATGTCCATGGTAATGATATCCGGATGGAGATTTCGGGCTTTTTCGACTGCTTCGAGACCGTTTGAGGCTTCGCCTGCGACCTCCATTTCCGGGTCCATCTCAATGATTGCCCTGATCAGGTTCCTCACCAGGACGCTGTCGTCCACTATGAGAACACGTATCTTCTTCATCACACCCTACGTATTAGCCCCGCTCTGGAGTGCGATGTCGCCCTTATAACCGAGTTTTTTCAGTATCTGTGCAAGGCTTTCCGACAGCGAGGCAAGCTGAAAGCTTATGGTACTGAGCGACTCAACTGAGGCAGACGTCGTACTTGCGCCCTGCATGATTTCGCGCAGGGCGATCACGACCTGACTATTGGCCGTCTTCTGCTGCTGTGTGGAAAGTGATATCTGTTTGGCAGAGTCCATGGTGGTGTGGGCAGCCTCAACAATATCAGAAAGGAGTGTGGCTGTCTGCGAGGAAAAATCCATGCCCTGCTCGATTCCCCGTGAGCTCTTTTCCGAAGCAACAGCCAGGTTGTTCACCGCCTCCTGGATCTCGTTGATCTTCCCTTCGATCTCGCCGGTAGACTCTGTCACGCTGTCGGCAAGCCTGCGGATCTCTGCGGCAACAACTCCAAACCGCTTCCCCGCCTCGCCTGCACTGGACGCCTCAAGTGCAGCATTGAAGGCAAGCAGCTTCGTATTATCTGCAATGGAGTTGATAATCTCCATGACTTTCGTAATCTCCCTGGACTTCTTGCCAAGCGCCAGAATCTCCTCGGCGCTCTTTTGGCTGTCCCCATGGATCTCGGCCATCTTCATCATCATTGATTCTATTGCCGTTGCGCCCTTTTTCGTATCTTCCCAGGTCCTCTGGGCAATATCCACCACTGCTTTTGCATGTTCGGCAATCTGTGTTGAGGAGGCGGAGAGCTCCTCAGTCGTTGACGTAATCTCTGCTATGGATGCTGATTCATCGGATGAAATCGCCGCATACTGTTCTACGGTTATGGAGAGCATGCCTGCGCAGGACTCCATATTTTTAACGACATCAGACGCTTTTTCGATGTTGTCATAAAACCATTTTTGAAAGCGGCTGATCATATATCCCGTGCAGAGCAGAAGCAGGACGGACAGCAGGCCAGCCCGCTTCATAAAGAGCCATGACGTTTCCTTTGAAAGCTCCCGCTCCCGGGCCATTAGCCTGTTTTTGTCCACAAACAGTAGTTTGCCGTCTGCAGTTCCATTTTCTTTCAGAGCCTGTTCATAGGCCTCCATATGTTTTTCTCCGCCGGTTTTGATCGCAGACAGGGAGATCAGCATGAAGGCAACGATGGCAAGGACCATCAGAAGTATAAGCAAGAACAGGAGCTGGTTTTTTGATGACGCTTTGTTTTGGGACAACCGTATGTTATGCATGTCTTTTCATCCTCTCTTTCACGCGGTTAGTACCGCCTTGCATGGGTTCAGGCTTTTCAGCCGGTATAGATCAAGAATCAAAACTACATCGTTTCCATGCAGGACAATGCCCTGGAAGAGCCGTGGTCCTGCAAAATACGAAAGGGGCTCCGGCAGGGGCTGTATTGCCCTGATCGGGACGGTAGTGATTTCATCGAGCCCGTCGATCCCGAGTCCGCAAGTCTCGCTGCCGTTCTTGTACAAAATAACGGTTGAGGGTTCAGGGGATGTCTCATATGCCGATCCAAGGACCTTGTTCAGCCGGCATGAAGAGATTCCCTGCTGCGCTGCCTGCTCACCGCTCATGATACAGTCCACCCGGACCGTTTCAACAGCCATTTTCACACCTGCCGCGTGGAACATGAGAAGCTCCATTTCTGTGGGGAGAGCGCAAGCTTCCCCACGCTTATCATTCGTCATCGATAGCCAGCTTATTGAATAAGCGTCCGACATCGAGCATCACCACAGTCCTGTCGTGATAGATCAGTTCGCCGGTCACCAGATCCTTTATTGCATAGTCAAGTGTGGACAGCGGAGGCTTAATCGCGTTTAGCGGCAGGTCTACAACATCAAGCACCGCATCCACAAGGATCCCGGAACGCACACCGGCCTTTGATGAGGCCATTGCGATCCGGCTTGCGGCAGTCCTGTCGCTGTCGGGAAGTCCGAGGAACCGGTTGAGGTTGATGACAGACTCAATATCCCCCCGGTTGTTAATAACGCCGGGGATGAAGTCCGGTGCACCGGGTACCGGAAAAATCTCCATAAAAGGCAGGATTTCCTTTACGTCGGCTCCAGGAAATGCGTACAGACCGTCACGGAGCGTGAAGATCACGAGCTTCAGATTCTCCGTCTCGACATCGACGGGTGCCTCCTTCCCCCTCCGCTTTTTCATCTCTTCGATGATCAGGTTGTTTCTTTTTATATCATCCATAGATTATCTTTTAGTAATCTTTCTCTATAAAAATACGTCCGAGGAATCGCATTGCCGGGACGGTCAACGTTTCTCAAATAGATCAGGACAACAACGCAGCAGCAAACTGATCTGTCGGGTTAGAACTGGATATGGCATTTTTTCATGCCACCTTCGTCACGAATCCAGAGCAGTATCTTCCTGGAGCGACTGCACCAGTCCCTCACATCTTTTTCGAAGGTCGGGCAATCCGCTATAGCTTCCAGCACATCTCCCGGTTTCATCCTGACTGCCATAGCAGTAATCTTCAGTGTCGGCTGTGGACATTTCAGGCCGCGTGCATCAAGAGTCTCTATTGCCATAATGATTTCCCCCTTGTTTTTCTATACTATACAAGATGTTATGAAAATTACGCCGATATTTTCAATGGCCCCAATACCCTGATCGCATGGACCATCTCAGTTATGAGTTTCACAAACTTGTCTCCCTCGCCGGCAGAGACAAAATCGAACCTGCACCGCTCTGTTTCAATGCCAAAGGGTTCAAGCATCTGAAGCAGCAGCCGGTGGCGCTGCACTGCCCGAACGTTGCCTTCCTTGTAATGACAGTCGCCCGGATGGCATGCAAGAATAATAACGCCGTCAGCACCCTGTTCAAATGCTTTCAGCACAAACTGGGGATCTATCCTGCCGCTGCACATTACTCTGATAACATTCACATTGGAAGGATAAGGAGTCTGAGCGGTTCCTGCCTTGTCTGCACCTGCATAGGAACACCAGTTACAGAGAAACCCGATGATCTTCGGCTCAAAGTTGTTATTATCGGTCATTTCAGCACCGCCGCGATCTCTGCATAAATTTCTTCGTTGGTAAAGTGATGACCCTTTATCGCGGCTGAAGGACATGCGGCAACACAGGTGCCGCATCCCTGACAGAGCAGATCATTTACCCTTGCCACCTCTTTTTCTGCGTCAAAGGATATCGCCGTGTACGGGCATATGCTGATGCAGACCCTGCATCCTGAGCAGCGCCCGCCATCAACCTCTGCGTTGACCGGCTGTATCTCGAGCTTCCTGCCAGTTACGAGGCCTGAAAGGACATACCCGGCAGCAGCCATGCCCTGGCTCATTGCCTTCTGAATATCCATTGGGGACTGGCAGGTGCCGGCCAGAAAGATCCCCTTGATTTTGGACTGGGCAGAATCCAGTCGTCCGTGCAGTTCTTCAAAAAATCCGGAACTGTCCCGGGCCGTCTCCAGAACTTCTCCGAGCTTTCCTGATTCTTCTGCCGGGATAACGGCCGGGCAGAGCACCACCATGTCCGCCTGCACTCTTCCGGATTTCCCGGAGATGTCCTGATACTCAATACCATTGCCTTTTTCATCTCCGGCAACAGACAGGTCCTTTATGTCAGCGTATCTGATGAAGGCTGCATGGGGATTCGACCGTGCCCGGTTATACAGGCTGAACTCGTTTTTGCCCGGGATCACCAGTTCTTTATAAAAGTGATAGACCCTGGTACCCGGCAATTTTTTCTCAATGACATGGTTAAACTTGAAGGCATACTGGCAGCATATTCCGGAGCAGTATTCTTTATGGTTCGCATCAAGACTGCCAACGCAGTGGACTATCGCAACGCTTGCCGGAGTCTTCCCATCCGATGTCCTGATCTGGCCGTCAGTCGGACCGTTTGAGGCCAGGATACGCTCAAACTCGGCGCTGGTGTAAATGTTTTCGAGCTTTTTGTACCCGAGCCCTGGTATCTTCGCGCAGTCATAGAGCTCTGAACCGATTGCTACGACGATTGCCCCGACATTTCTTTCATGGATTTTTTCGCTGTCGTCAAATACAATTGCTCCCTCTACCGGGCAGGTCTCCTGGCATTTTCTGCACTGCCCGCCCTGCAGAGCGATACAGAGTTTCTGATCGATAAAGGGCACATTCGGCAAAGCCCCGGCAAAAGGGAACGAGATTGCTTTGCGCTCGTTTGCATTAAAGTTAAACGTATTTTTTGCGCTGACCGGACAGGGCTCAATGCATTCTGCGCAGCCGATGCAGGTATGCGCATCTGCAAAACGGGGTTTCTGCCTGATCCTGGCAACAAAGTTTCCATATGAACCGACAACCCCGATCACCTCGGCCATGGTCAGCAGTTCGATATTCTGAGCATACTGGCCGTGCAGTATTTCAGCCATTAACGGTTCGAGCATGCAGGGACCGCATTCCATATCAGGGAAGAGCTCTTCATATCTGACCGGCATGCCGCCGATAACCGGTGCTTTCTCGACCAGTATGACCTTTCTGCCGGAGCCGGCGATGCTCAGTGCGGTCTTGAGTCCTGCAGGCCCGGCCCCGATTACAAGCACGTCAGGACATATATCGATCTCTTTCTTTTCGAGGGGCTCGTGAAGCTGAACCCGGTCCACCGCTGACCGTATATATCGGCCAGCTTTTTCCGTCGCTTTGTCTCTGTCTTCGGTAACCCAGGCTATCTGTTCACGGACATTTACCATCTGCATGAGATAGGGATTCAGACCGGCCCTGGAGAGCATCCTCATAAAGGTGTTTTCATGCTCTCTGGGCGTGCAGGCCGAGATCACAACCCGTTCAATCCCGTTTTCAGCCAGGTCTTTCTCTATTGTCCCCTGGCCTTCATCAGAGCATATGAAATCCACGGTTTTAAAATGAATGCCGGGTGACTGTGCAAGCAGGCTGTCCCTGACTTTGCCCGAATCAATCTTGTCAGAGATGTTTGTTCCGCAGTTGCAGAAATAGACACCCGTCTTCATGGCAGCTCCTTTCGGCAACAGATGTTCAGCTCGCTCAGTATCGCATTGACCGCTACAGGAACAGCACGTTCAACCTCATCGGTCAGATGCTCACTAAATGAGCTGACATCGCCCGCCTCTATACCCCATATTCTTATTCTGGACGGAAGATGCAGGTCTAACATCCGGCCAAGTTCGAGTGCAGTAGCAAGGTTCGTGTCGTGCGTACAGACCATATTTCTTGTACTGCAGAGTTCATCCAGTCCAAACTCGGTTATCCTGCCAGGATTACATCCGCCGGTTACCATGGCGTCAACAATACAGGCCCTGTCATAACCGGTCATTGCATCCATCAGCCTGATGCCGCCTGCGTAGATCTCCTTGACGTCAACAGGGTCATCCGTTATAGCTATTTCACTCTGATGATTCAGATGTTCCCTGACAGCACGGGAGACCTTCACGCCAACGCTGTCGTCAGAAAGGATCGGATTGCCAAGCCCTATGACCACGGTCTTCATAAGGATCAGTCTCTCTGAAGCGTCCTGATAATTTCACTGCTGCTGTTTCTGATGACCACCTTCATCGGCATCTGCCCCGGCAGGAAATGCGTGGCGCAGGAGAGACAAGGATCATAAAGCCTGAAGGCCATCTCGATCCTGTTGAGCAAGCCTTCTTCAATGATCCTGCCTTTTGAAATAAGTTTTTCTGCTGCACGTTTGATCGACATGCTCATCGGAGCATAATTGTTTGTAGTGCCGACAATCAGGTTCACGCTGGTGAGCACACCCCGCTCGTCGCTGACGTAGTGATGGGTGAGTGTGCCGCGCGGCGCTTCAACCGAACCGATACCGACCCCGGCTATGCCCTGCGGGATGTTTCTGACATCAGGTGAGGTTATCTCAGGGTCCTGGCTAAGCTCAAGCATATGCTCAGCTGCGTAGAGCAGCTCGATCAGCCGCGCCCAATGGGTTGCAAGCCGGTGATGGATCGGCTGAAATCTTCCCTTGACCTTTTTTGAGCCAAAGGTCGTAAACATGCGCTCGAAGTGCTCCTGGGCAAGCGGGGTTGCCCTGGAGTCAGAAACATTCAGCCGGGAAAGAGGAGTAGCAATGTACACACCGCTGTCCATGCCGTCCACAAGCCCATGCCAGCCGACATTTTTCAGGTACGGAAATTTCAGATAGGTCCAGGGCTCGACCCGCTCTGCAATATGCTGCGTATAGTCAGAGGCAGGATATTTGGCGAACTCCTTGCCTTCAGGGTCCACAACCCTGATCATGCCGTCATAAAAATTGACCCGGTTCTTGTCGTCGACCGTGCCCATATAATAGGTCTTATGAAGATAGACGTCTGAAGTGACCAGATCGAGATACTGCTGGTTTTTCAGCACAATGTCATCGAAGATCTTGAGTGAGAATAAGGCAAAGTCGATATTTTGTTTTGCGATCTCCTTGATCTCTTTCCGCTCATTTTCTGAAACGGACTTGGACCAGCCGCCCGGTAGTCCTCCGGCGAGATGTACGCCGCGGCCGCCAAGCTTCTCGATCACATGATGATTGCGCGCCCTGCAGTCGATCACCTGTTTGCCGATGTCAAGCCCGACCTTTCTGATCACGCCGAGTATATTTCTTTCAGAAGGCGGCGCCTCAGGGCCAATGATAAAATCAGGACCGCCCAACGCATAAAAGTGTGTTGTGTGGTCAGTCACATAGAAGGCCATGTACAGGAGTTCCCGTATCTTTTTTGCTGCAGGCGGCGGTTCGACCCCAAAAAGCATATCCAGGGCCTTGACCGAGGCCATATGGTGCGCCTCAGGACAGACACCGCAGATCCTGTTGGTGATCACCGGCATATCTTCAGCCAGCCTGCCTACGCAGAACCTTTCAAAACCCCTGAGTTCAGGCACCTGAAAATAGGTATTGGCTACATCTCCCTCTTCATTTAGGAAGATCTCGATCTTGCCGTGCCCCTCAAGACGGGTAATAGGGTCAATACTGATCTTTCTCATCTGATCCTGCCTTTCAGGATCGACCCAGGAAGACTGTATTTGTAGAACATGCCGGCATAATCAGGGATTGAACCAAGGACCGCATCGATTCTCTGGTAGATCTCCTCTTCTGCCATGCCCTTGGTATCACCGATGTCAATGATCGAGCCAAGCGCTGCAACCATTTTAGCCCCCTGATCGAGCACCCCTTCCGGTGGGCCATAGCAGCCGGTGCAGGGCATATTTACCTTTGGACAGAGCGCCCCGCAGCCGTCGCGCGTGGCTATGCCCATACATATCAGACCCTGCTCAAGCAGGCAGGGCTCTTTTTCCGGGATGATCTCATACGTCCTGAATAGTCTCGGTATTTTTTTGTCCTCTTTTTTCCTGTCGCATTCATTGCAGACAGCAGATTTTCCGGCCCCTATGACGCAGCCTTTTGGCGGCAGAGCAGCACCGGCAATGACTGCACTTACCACATTCCATATCTGGTGCGGCTCCGGAGGACAGCCGGGGATGAAAAAGTCGACATCAGTCACCTGCGCAAGGGTCTTCACCTTATCAAGAAAAACAGGCAGATGAAGCGTGCCTTCCGCAACCTTTGTTTCAGGCTGAGGGATGATATTCCCGGGGTTATTGATCGAAGGATTATCAAGATAGACGGTATTCATTAGTTCATCTCTGGTATGAAGATTGGCGAGACCGGGGATGCAGCCTTCAGTCGAGCACGAGCCGAACGCGATAAGGATTTGTGATTTTTTTCGCAGAAGATGCGCCATCTCCTCATTTTCAGCAGTCCGTATGGCCCCGTTAAAAAGTGTGATCGCTAAGGCCTTGTTAGGCAGCGCCTCGATATCCTTCTTTTTGGTATCGAGCAGACAGGGACAGAAGATAAAATCAAAGACAGCATCCACGTCAATGATCTTTTCGTTGATATTGACGAGCGCGATTTCGCAGCCGCCGCAGGATGCAGCCCAGTACATGCTCAGCTTCGGCTTGTCAGCCATCGATTTCCCCTTTTAGAAAGGCGTATGAGAAATGCGGTAGTATTCCTGCCTGCCGCAATGCAACATTAAATGAGCCAAAAGGCACTCATCAGCCTGCCTTTTGGCTTATCTCCTTTGGTCATTATAGCAAAAAGATGCCTCTGCTGGTACAAAGTGTTATTGGCTTTTCTCCGGCCAGCGGCACCAGCCTGAAGCGCCTGCTACTCACTCATGAGAGCCTTGTTGCATAGAGGGGTGAATATATGTGATGCTCAGTCCAGGGTTTTGCGGTAGACCCCAAGGCCAAGCCCGATCACAGCCAGCGTAAAGAGAATGATCGGCCAGATATTCGGCCAGACCTCAACAAAGCCATTTCCCTTCAGCAGTATCCCGCGCACGATCCTGAGGAAGTGGGTAAGCGGCAGGACTGTCCCGACCCACTGGGCCCACTCAGGCATGCCGCGGAACGGGAACATGAAGCCCGAAAGCAGGATCGAAGGCAGAAAAAAGAAGAAGGTCATCTGCATTGCCTGGAGCTGGTTGCGTGCGATCGATGAAAAGGTTATGCCAAGCGTCAGGTTGGCTGCGATAAAGAGCGAGACAGAAAAATAGAGAAGCAGGAGACTGCCGTGCATCGGGACGTTGAATATGAAGACTGCGGCGGCAAGGAGCAGGGTCACCTGGATCAGCCCGATCATGATATACGGGACGATCTTCCCGGTCATCACCTCGATCGGCAGCGCAGGAGTTGCAAGCAGATTTTCGAATGTCCCGCGCTCGCGCTCCCGCGTCATTGCCAGGCCGGTCATCAGGATCATGGTCATGGTGAGGATCGTGCCGAGCAGGCCCGGCACAATGTTGTACGAGGTGATGCCCTCAGGATTATATCGCCGGTGCACTCTTATGTCGATCGGGGCAACAGATGAAACGAGCGGCCGCAATGTCCCCTGAAGATCACGCGCAAGCGCAGTACGGACCACTCCCTCAAGTGAGGCAATCGCATTGCCGATCGCAGTCGGGTCTGAGGCATCAGCCTCGATAAGGAGTGTCGGCTTTTCGCCGCGCACCAGCATCCTCCCGAAATCTTCCGGAATCGTCACCACGAACTGGATCTCTCCATCTGCCAGCAGTTCTTCTGCCTCGGCCCTGCCGGACACCTCATGGTCTATCTTGAAATAGCCGCTGTTTTTCAGTCCCTGGAGCACTGTCCTGCTGTACAGACTATGGTCGGCAACGACCGCTGCAGCAGGCAGGTGCTTTGGGTCAGAGTTGATGGCGTACCCGAAGAGGATAAGCTGCATGATCGGGATGCCGATGATCATGCCGAAGGTCAGACGGTCGCGCCGCAGCTGAATAAATTCCTTTGCAATGATGCCGGTCCAGCGTGACCAGGAGAGTCTGAAGTTCATGGACAGATCCTTGGGAGGGTTCATGATCAGGGCCTCAGGTGTCGTCCTCTACCGCTGTTTCCATGAGGCTGATAAAGACATCCTCCAGCCCGGCCCGGATCGGTGACCAGTGATGCGTATCTTCTTTCTGCATGCGTGCTGCGGTCGCGGTCAGCGCATCTCTATCGTGTCCGGTCACATGCAGGGTGCTTCCAAACGCTGTAATCTGCTCAACACCCGGCAGGCCGCGCAGTAGTGCTGCGTATTTGACCAGGTCAGGCCCGATCACCTCATACCCGGCAAGGGCCTGGGAATCGACCACCTCTTGCGCTGTTCCCGAGGCCAGCAGGTTCCCGTACGCAAGATATGCCAGACGGTGGCAGCGCTCAGCCTCGTCCATATAGTGTGTTGAGACGAGTACGGTAATGCCGCTGCCTGCAAGCTCATTGATCTCGTTCCAGAAGTCGCGCCGTGCCTTTGGGTCAACCCCGGCAGTCGGTTCATCCAGCAGCAGGAGCTTCGGGTGATGCAGCATGCAGGCTGCAAGGGAAAGCCTCTGTTTCCATCCTCCGGACAGGGTGCCGGCAAGCTGGTTTTGGCGTGAGGTCAGACCGAGTTTGTCTATCGCCCCTGCCACCGCCTTACTGCGTTGCTGCATACCATACATCCTGGCAATGAACTCCATGTTCTCCCGGATCGTGAGGTCCTCCCAGAGAGAGAACCGCTGGGTCATGTACCCGACCTCGCGTTTAATAGATGCGGTCTCGCGGACAATATCAAAGCCGAGGCAGGTGCCGGTACCCGAGTCCGGCGTCAGCAGGCCGCATAAAAGCCGGATCGAGGTCGTTTTGCCGCTGCCGTTTGGGCCGAGGAAACCGAATATCTCGCCGCGCCGCACCTGCAGTGAAAGGTCCCGCACCACATGCTTTTTCCCGAAGTATTTGTTCAGGCCCGTGACATTGATAACCAGTTCAGGGGAAGCTGTGCTTCTCACTTCAGTTTTATTTCCATGGGCTGGCCCGGATGGAGTCGCACTGCATCTGCTGCA
The DNA here is from genome assembly GCA_016235245.1 of Nitrospirota bacterium. Lineage (NCBI taxonomy): Bacteria > Pseudomonadati > Nitrospirota > Nitrospirota bacterium. The sequence goes on from JACRLO010000006.1 coordinate 208,989, forward strand.
TCAGGCCATGCCTCGATTAGAAAGACGAGCTTCGGGTTCTGCTCGCGGCTATAGATGAGAGGCGGAGTATATTCAGGCTGACGCGAAATATAACTGACCTTTGCGGCAATGGGCTTGCCGCAGCCGTCGCAGGATGCAGAGACCATCTGGCCGGTCTTAACCAAGCCCAGAACAGGCTCTGGTACAAAGAACCTCAGCTTGATATTCCCGGGAGGCAGGAGACTGACCACAGGGCTTCCTGCCTGGACCCACTCGCCTTCGGAATAAAACGTATCATGCACAAGGGCAGGCGCAGGCGCATGGACTGCACGCTGCTCCAGTCGCCAGCTGCTCTGGGCAAGTACTGCGCGTGCAGCATCGACCCCGGTGCGTGCAGCATCGATCTCCTTGTCGCGGCCCAATGACAGCTGCGCAGTGCGCAGCTGTGCCTTTGTCTCTGCCACGCGCGCCGTGTTCGTGGCATAGCTTGCGCGTATTTCATCGAGCTGTTCCCGCGAAACGTACCCTGAGGCGAAAAGCTTCTCGTATCGCTCAAGCTGCTCAAGGGAGAGCCTGCGCGCTGCCTCTGCCTGGGCAATTGAGGCGGTGAGTGCCTCGATCTCCGACTGCCGCCGGCCGGTCGTGATATTGGCCAGATTTGCCTCTGCAATATGCATGCGTGCTTCTGCCTCACGCGCAGCAGACTTTTCATTTTCCTGCTCAAGCGCAAAGAGCGGTGCATTGGCTGCGACTTCCTGGCCGCGCTGTACCCATCGCTTTTCGAGGCGGCCGGCAGACTGCGCTGCGACCAGCACGAATTCGCCTTCAGCATATCCCTGGTACACTGTCTCTTCTTTTTTATTGCAGCCGGAGGCTGCAATAAGCACGATGGCAGAAAGCAGGGCAAGGACACTGCGTGATATGAGCCCAGCACTGCCCGGCATGGTTAATCGCCGGAGCTGGCAGGGGCATGAAATATTCAGGGTTATTCCCATGACATTAAGCTTATCAGGGATCAGGTCCCCACGCAAATGAATGTTGGCCGGTTGTTACCCCTGTATCTCTGAATATCTATCAGGAGAGAGTTCTTTCTTTCGGGTCTTCTTTGGAAATTAACCATAGAAGAGGAGAAGAATCATTGGTGAAAAAAATAGGCAGGGGTTTCATATTCAGACGACTTACCCCCTTCGATCGCAGAGTTAAGCTTTTTCACCGCGTCCCGCCTCTGATCGCTTAAGAAATTCAAGCGCCTTCAGAACGAAGTCGTCGTGAAACTGAAACACGGCACCATGACCTGCGTCGGGATAGATGATGAGCTGGCTGTTCGGAAGCCGCCGCGCCAAGTCGCGTGAGTTCGACGTAGGGACCATCCGATCCTGATCCCCGTTGACAACGAGAACTGGCTGTTTGACCACTGAAAGGTCCGCAGCCTTCTTATGACCCCAGGCGCGCAGAGCCGACAATTGCGCTATAAACGCGCTCACAGATATTTCTTTGTCGCGGTTCTCCGAGCGTTCCTTTAGCCGCGCCAGAAACGCTTTGCCAGCCTCGATACCGCCAGGTGTGCGCGTGAAGAACAGAAATTGCTTTGCATCCTGGCCCGTAAAGAAACTCCGCAGCATGTCGTAGAAGGTCACCCCCGCTACGGAACTGATGCCTTCGCCACCCGCTGGGCCTGTTCCCGCGAGAATCATCTTGCGGACGAGTTGCGGCTCCTTCAGCGCAATTTCTTGCGCAATCATACCGCCCAACGAAAAACCCAGGAGGTCAACCTGCTTGAACCCCATCGCTTTGATGAAGGTAATGGCATCGTCGGTCATTTGCTCCATCGAATTCGACGGCGAGCCGCTGGACGCACCGATGCCCCGGTTGTCAAAAGTGATCACATGATGCTTCGTGGCAATACCGTCCACGATTCGTGGGTCCCAGTTGTCCAACACCGCGGCCAGATGAACGAGGAACACCACTGGTGTGCCGCCATTGCTCTTTCCAAGTTCGCGGTACGCGAAGTCCACGCCGCCCGCTGAGATGGTTTGCGTCGGCACGTTCTTCCAGGAGTGTCCCATGAGGACGATAGCATTTTCATTATTCATTTGAGCCTCCAACTGACTATCTGCCGCATTTGCGGCTCCTACAGTGAATATTGATACCAACAACATTGCCATTACAATTGACCTTTTCATTCCATTTTCCCTTTCTCTGGTTAAATTGTATATTTTTCAGTTACAAACGCCGGCTTCGATGACAACAATCGTTCAGCTTTTCATATTTTTCGCCTGGTCATCCTTTCTCAAATATGCTGTCGGTGCTGGTATGGATTTGTCGTCCTTCATTTCAATGATCTGGATCGGACATTCGGCCACACAGATTCCGTCGCGTTTGCACTTCTTTTCGTCGATAGTAAAAAGACTCATCCTCTTCCTCCTAATAAAAGTTAAATATTCAGCGTTAACGTTATAGAGCGAATTTTCTGCCGAAGGCAAGCGCCTTTTCCCTGACATTGTTCTGTTTTTTCATCTCTCCGGATTCTCTCGGAGCAAAGGGAACGAGAAGCGAGTCAAAAGGGATGCCTAATAAACCAGCTACTGTTCTGAAGGTGTCATCGATCAGCTTGAGTCCTGGCTGAATATCGCCGCCCGCAGTCGCGATAACGCCCAGCTTGACATGGGCGAGACTTTGCTCATAGCCGCCCTGGGTGGAATTGAACTTGATGTGGGAATACATGCGGTCCATGATCGACTTGGTCTGCGCGCTTGGTCCGAAGAAATAGGTCGGTGTTGCGAACACGAGCGCATCAGCTTTCGGCTTCCGCGCAAGCACCGGCTTCACCTCGTCGTCCACCTGGCACTCGAATTTATCCGACTTCTGGCATCCCATGCAGGCGATGCAACCTCCGAACTTGCTTTTCAGCTTTGTCACGTCAATCATCTCGACGTCTGCGCCCGCCTCTTTTGCTCCCTCGGCGAACCATGTTGCCACGGTGCTGGTATTGCCGTTCTTGCGCGGACTGCTGATCAAAACCATGATCTTCTTTGCCATTTATCTCCTCCTTGAAGTGAGTTTAACGTATGTTCAGCTATTCCCCGAGAAACTGGATGACGTGTTTCAAGAACCGCTCGGGGTACTGGAATTGGGCCGCGTGGCCCGCAGTGCGCTCTGTCAGCCGAGCCAGAAATGCCTTGCCTGCCTCGATGCCGTTAGGTGTGCGCGTGAAGAACAGAAATTGCTTTGCATCCTGGCCCGTAAAGAAACCCCGCAGCATATCGTAGAAAGTCACCCCCGCTACGGAACTGATGGGGCGTTCATGGATAATGATTCATAGTACCTTGATCACAACCTTTCCTTTGGCACGTCCGCTTTTGACGTAGGCCAATGCATCATCGGTGGATGCGAATGGAAAGACTTTATCGATAACCGGCCGTATGGCGCCAGACTCGATAAGCGCTGTAATCTGACGCAACTGGCTTCCACTCGCTTTCATGAAGAGAAATGAATAATTGACACCATGGCGCTTGGCTTTTCTTCTGATGCCCGCACTCAAAAGCCGCACAACTTGCTTCACGAACCAAGGTGCCTTGATTTCATCCGCAAACTCGGGAACGGGGGGTCCGGAAATGGAGATGAGTTTTCCGCCGGGTTTTAGTACGCGTAGTGACTTTTCGAGTGTCTTGTTGTCCTGGCTATTCAGAACTACGTCGTAGTCATGCAGGATGGTTTCAAAATTCTCTTTCTTGTAGTCGATCACTAAATCAGCACCGAGACTCTTCACCAAGTCAATATTTACCGCACTTGTTGTTGTGGCTACGGTTGCCCCCAGGTGCTTCGCCAGCTGAATAGCAAATGTGCCGACGCCACCGGAACCCGCCTGAATGAAAACTTTTTGCCCTTTCTGCAGGTGCGCTTTTTCGACTAAAGCTTGCCAGGCAGTCAGACCAACCAATGGTATGGATGCGGCTTCTTCCATCGAAAGATTTTTGGGTTTTAGCGCTACGTCTTTTTCGCTTACTGAAATAAATTCGGCAAACGTTCCAACCCTATGGTCTGCCGGCCGCGCATAAACCTCGTCTCCCACCTTGAATTGCCAAACACGCGCGCCGGCTTTAATCACAATTCCTGCGACATCGTGGCCTAAAGTTAATGGCGGTTTGTAGGGCAAAATCAGTTTGAATTCGCCGTCCCTGATTTTGGAATCCAAAAGGTTAACACCAGCAGCGTGAACCTGAATCAATACGTCATCACTTCGCATTTCCGGATCCGGCATTTCGGCGACCTGCAAAGCAACCTTTTTTCCGTAACGCTTGATGCCAAACGCCTTCATTATTTTCTCCTTGTTCCGCTTTCGTCTGAATTAACCTGCTTTGCTTGCGGTAATTTCCCGTAATAACACTTCAATGGTTTTTCCTCGCTTATCACGATGCAGTAGTTACACATGATGCATTTTGATTGGGACTGAGTTCCTTTGCTGAATTTGTTCACGATGTCCGGTTCGACGATAAATGGCCGGCACATTGAAACAAAATCCAGGTTCTTATTCTTGATGATATCGTTGATGTCAACCATGTTATTTATTCCGCCGACAACGATCACCGGGATATTTACCGACTTTCTTATTTCAGATGCTGCATCGAGATTGTATTTCAGAAGAGGCTTTGGTTGTTTCAAGAGCGTCTTGAGGACCGGCTTTGCGATTTTCTTTAAAAATCCGGGAATATTTTTGTACTTGAACATATATTCCATTGCTGCGTCGGCAGGCAGCTTTTCTCCGCGCAAGGTGTAGAAACCATCTTCAATAGTCCCGCAGGAAACTTCAATCGCCGCACAACCGGAGCTTTCCAGCATACGGGCGATCTTAACCGCTTCTTCGATCCTCATTCCGTTTTTTTGTCCGTCGTGAGCATTGATTTTTGCAAGAATCGGATAATCACCAACGCGCTCTTTGGCTTTCTTAAAAATCTCGCCGACAATTCGGTATTTATTTTCAATTGAGCCGCCCCAGCCATCCTTTCTGCGGTTTGAGTGAGAGGATAAAAATTCGGACAGCAAATAGCCATGGGCCAGATGAAGCTCTACTCCATCGAAGCCTGCTTTTTTCGCTCTGATAATAGCGGAAACAAAATTGTTGATGATTTCCTGTATCCCGGATTCAGATAGTTCTCTCGGCATGTCTTCGTTAAAAAACACGTCGCGCAAGGCTGATGGCGCAACAACCGGCAAGCCCGTTGACTTAGAGCGTGTTTGCCTGCCGCAATGAGATATCTGCATTATTATCGGCGTGTCGTATTCATGAACGGCGTCAGTTATTTCTCTATATGCCGGAATGCTTCTATCGTCGTCGATCATCATCTTGCCAGCCGCGTTGCTTTTTCCATCTGCCTGAACGGATGCATAGCCGGTAATTATTGCTCCGACACCTCCTTTCGCTAAACGGATATACAGATTCTTCAGCTTTTCAGTCGGAAAGCCGTTTTCGTCAGCCATTCCTTCGTACGTTGCTGAACGAATAATCCGGTTTCTTAATTTCACGTCTGTTATCTGTGCTTGCTCAAATACGGCATTTGTCATTTTACTTTCCTCTATTTGTCCCGGTTGGGTATGATTTAATTTTTCCCGATCGAAAATGCCTTGCCAATTCGCTCGCCAATACCGTAGTAAGCAACTTGGCCTGTATCAAAAACGAGCGGCTTAACATTCAGGATATCCGCTATTCCATTTTCGTCGAGCACCGACTCTTCAGCCTTGATGTCCATGATCTCGCCGATGAATTGAGTGTGAAGCCCGATCTCCAGCGTGTGGATTACCTTGCACTCGATCACCAGAGGGAATTCTTTGATGTACGGAGCATCTACGAGATCGCTTCTAACGGGGGTTAGTTTCGTTACGGCAAATTTGTCGGCATTTCTTCCTGAAGTCATGCCGACATAATCTACCTCTTTTACCATCGAAGCAGAAGGAATGTTAATGGTATATGCTTTACGTTCTTCTATGCAGCCGTACGTGTAGGTAGCCTTGCGCAAGGAAATAGTGACGCAGGGAGGTTGTGAGCAGCATATCCCGCCCCACGCAATAGTCATCATATTCGGCTTCCCCTGCGAGTCATAACTTCCGACAACCCAAACTGGTGTTGGTATCGCGAGTGTTTTAGCACCCAGCGACTTTTTCATAGCAACCTTAATGCTTTTACTGTTCATACGATCTCTCCTTAATGTGAAATTTATGTGGACTTACTATGAAAAATATGTTACTATCATTTTAGTATTAAGTCAATACTAAAATGATATGAACTCAAAAAAATCTTCTGCCAATATCTGTCCGATAGCGCGGACCCTCGCTTTTCTAGGCGATGCCTGGACGATACTGATCCTGCGGGATGCGCATTCCGGGGTTACACGCTTCGATCAGTTTCGGAAAAGTCTGGGCATTGCACCGACCATGCTGACCAAGCGGCTAGAGATGCTGACGGAGGAGAAATTGCTCGAAAAGCGGCGATACTCGGAACGCCCGCCACGTGACGAGTATGTCTTGACCGAGGCTGGTCGCGACTTCTTGCCCGTACTTTTCATGATTGGCGCATGGGGTCGAAAGCATCGGGGGGGGGGCAAGCTGGTGCGATTCTTGGATGGTGAGACCGGGACCGACATCAAGCCCGTCGTGATCGATGCCGTGACAGGCGCGGAGATTGGGACGCGTCCTATCCGTATGTTGGAACCAGAATGAGCACGGCGCGGGCGACTTCAGGTCGCTGCAACCGGCTTACCGTAGGATTTATTACCGTTTCGCAAACTCGTCGGGAAGAACAGCAGACACTCAAGTTGGCTGCGAAGCTCCGCGAGAAAAATGGTTTAGCGCAGCAGCAAATGGCAAAGTTTGTGGGTACCAGTCAGCAGGCGGTCTCGCGGATCATCGGTCGAGGTTGCATGTTATTGGCGGGGGTGGGCTGCTTATCGTCGGTCTTACTGCGCTGGCTGTACCGCCCTATGTTGCCTTGTTTCTTATCGGCGCGAGTGTCTTGACCCTCGCAATACTTGCCCGATAGTGATGCCGGATATGAATCCGCTTTCAGACGATCAGGCGTAATGGGCAAATGCAGAGCTGTGGCGTCGATAGAAGAGATGCGTAGCTTTATGAGCAATAAAATCGAAGGATAAGCCGTTGTCATCTCCGAATTATTTGCAAGGAAACCTCTGCTTCGTTTTTAGCTGAGGTTAGTACTGCCCCCTGTCCAGCGTCCTGTACTGTATTGCCTCAGATATATGCTGAGATTTTATGTCTTCTGACGCCTCTAAGTCTGCTATCGTACGCGACAGTTTCAGTATCCGTGAATAGGCCCGTGCAGAAAGGCCCAGTTTCTGCATTGCGGTTTCAAGAAGGTTCACGGCATCAGTGCCGAGCTTGCAGTATTTTTTGATGTGGCGCGTCTTCATCTGGCCATTGCTGTAGATCTTGTCGCTTTTGAAACGGTCGAGCTGAAGGTTGCGCGTCTGCACGACCCGGTCCCTGATCTTCTCTGATGTCTCTCCCACGTAATCAGTTGAGAGTTCCTTGTAGGGCACAGCCGGCACCTCAACATGAATGTCGATCCTGTCAAGAAGCGGGCCTGACATCTTCCGCCTGTATCGTTGTATCTGGCCGGGGGCGCAGGTGCATGCATGTTTAGGGTCGCTGAGGTACCCGCAGGGACATGGATTCATGGCGCTTACCAGCATGAATGCTGCCGGATAGGTAATGGATGCCATGGAGCGGGATACGGTAACCTCGCCGTTTTCGATCGGCTGCCTTAAAACCTCAAGTGCGTTTCTCTTGAATTCCGGCGTTTCATCGAGGAACAGCACGCCGTGATGTGCAAGGCTGACTTCGCCCGGCTTTGGAACCTGGCCGCCGCCGATCAGCGCAACATCGGATATGGTATGGTGAGGCGCCCGATATGGCCGCGTTGCCAGAAGCGGCTGGCCGTCCCTGAGCAGGCCTGCAACGCTGTGTATGCGGGTTGTTTCGAGTGCCTCGTCAAAGGTCATCTGCGGAAGAATCGTCGGAAGTCTTTTGGCGAGCATGGTCTTGCCTGAGCCGGGCGGTCCGATAAGAAGAACATTATGGCCGCCTGCTGCCGCAACCTCAAGGGCGCGCTTTGCGTGCTCCTGCCCCTTCACCTCTGAAAAATCCTCCTCATAACAGGAGAACTCCTGCATATTGGTGGTAATGTCAGCGGTATAGGGCAGAAGGCTCTTTTCATTTCGCAGGAAGGCAATCAGGTCAGGAAGGCTCTGGACCCCGATAACCTGAACCCCCGATACTACCGCTGCCTCAGGTGCATTTTCCTCAGGAACGATAAGCCCTTTCAGACCAAGGTCCCGGACTTTCAGTGCCATCGAAAGAGAGCCCCTTACCGGTTTGATCCTGCCGTCAAGAGAGAGTTCACCGGTAAAGACATATCCGCTGACCACCTCAGGTTCGATTAGTCCTTCAGAGGTTATGATGCCGATGGCGATCGGAAGATCAAAGGAAGAACCTTCCTTTTTCAGGTCTGCAGGTGCAAGGTTAACGGTGATCTGCTTGAGCGGGAAATTGAAGCCGATATTCTTGAGGGCAGCCCTCACCCGGTCACGGCTTTCCTTTACTGCGGCATCCGGCAGGCCGACCATCGAGAAATGGGGCAGGCCCCGGGAAGAGATATCGACCTCTACCTCAACCGGAAAAGCCTCAATGCCGATGATGCTTGCGGAAAGGACCTTTGAGAGCATGAATTAAAAACCCCTCCAAGATTTTGGGACAGAATAGCATTAACTGAAGACAAAGGCAAGAATGCTTCAAGGGGCTATCATCAAAAGAAGAGATTACTATTTAGCAATGCAGATTTCATTAGAATGCAAACAAAAGGGGAGACAGTCTGTCTCCCCTTCCTCTGTATGGCTGCTCTGTCTTTTGGTTTCTTTGTTGTCTTAATTGCTCTTGGCTGCTGCCTCAGCGGTCTCTTTTGCCGCTACGGGAGACGATATTGCCTCTACCGCATACCCTATCCCTGTCCCTACGATTGAACCCAACACAACACTCACCGACCCGATGCAGACTATCCCAAGCAATATCCCTACTGCCACTACCATCCTTACGATCACCGTCGGCTCTACAGGCCCACCCACCAGGTGCCTAAGCACCAGCAGCGTCCCATAGCTCCCAAAGAAAAACCCCGGCAGCACTCCAAAGATCAAAAATGCGATCCCCCCAAGTGTTGCTCCGATCTTCGTCCCCATCCTTACCATCTCTTTTCTTGCTTTCATCTCCGTTCTCCTTTTTCTCGTAGTTTTTTTATCGGTTATTGCTGTCTTAGTTGCTCTTTGCCTTTGCCTCTACTGCCACTGCCCTGCCTGCCCTTACACTGTCTGCCACATTGCCCAGCAGCCACCCAAGGGATGAGGCACCTACCACAAATACCACTCCTGAGAGACATACCCCAAGGATCATCGACCCTGCCACGATCAGTCTTGACACTATGCTCGCCTCAAGGGGCAACCCAAAAAAGCTGCCGGCTATGTTGATCCCTATCATCCCGCCAATCACTGATCCGGGAAGCAGCCCGATGATTGCAAACAGCATCAGTCCTGCTCCTGCTCCGATGTATAATCCCTTTTTTGCCAGTGTGTTGTTTTTCATCTTCGTATCCTCCTGCTTGTTGATCTTGCCTGTATATATGCAGGCTTCATGCCAACATGAAACACT